>JAFAFM010000168.1 GCA_023423495.1 Armatimonadota bacterium | reverse complement strand
GGTGGGGAGTACGACCGTTCGCCCTGTGGAACCGGGACAAGCGCCAAGATGGCTTGTCTGGCGGCGGATGGAAAGCTAAAGCCCAACGAAGTTTGGATTCAGGAAAGCATCATTGGCACCCTCTACCGCGGCTGGTATGCACCCCAGGGCGACGCAATCAAGCCCACGATCGAGGGTCGGGCGTACGTCACTGGCACAGGCAAGTTGGTCTTCGAGGGTGAAGACCCGATGGCTCAAGGGATCGTTAAGTGAGCAACCGGGTGGCGGTGGTCGGCGCAGGCGCCGTCGGACTCTTTTGCGCGCATTTTCTTCAAAGGGCCGGCCATCGGGTTACGATCTTCGAGCGGGGCACCGAGCCCTACGATTGCTGCTCGATCGGTAATGCGGGGATGGTAGTCCCGAGCCACTTTGAACCTCTGGCTGCTCCCGGCATGGTGGGTTACGGTCTGCGCATGATGCTTCGACGGGGAAGCCCCTTCGGAATGCGGCCGTCGCTGGATCCTGAGCTCTTGCGATGGGGTTTCAAGTTCGCTAGGTCGTGCACTAAGGCTAATGTGGAAGGCGGCTCCAGGCTGCTCCGAGATATGCATATGGCGTCCCGGGCCCATTACAAGGAGTTAGCAGAATTTTCCGACAATCCATATAGCCTGGAGGAGTGCGGACTGGTGATGCTGTGCGAGACGGAGTCGGCTCTGAAGCATGAGCTTCAGTTGGCCGAAAGAGCGGCGAAGCTCGACCTTAAGGTGCGTGAATTGAGCGCCTCGGATGTTCGCGCGATGGAACCTAACTTGGAGCTTCGGGCAGCAGGCGGGGTGCATTTCTTGGATGATTGCCATTTGAACCCTGGGCGACTATTGAATTGGCTCAGGGAAGATCTCCTGCGGAGGGGAGTCGAATTTCGGTTTGGGGTCGAGGTTTCGGATTTCCGGCGGGAAGGGTCGACGATAAAAGGAATGCGGGCCGGCGGAGAAGAGGCAGGCTTTGACCAATGCGTGCTTGCGGCGGGTTCGTGGACTGGGAAGCTCGCGAAGTCGTTAGGAATTCGAATGCCACTGCAGGCGGGCAAGGGATACAGCGTGGATTTGCCGATGAACCCACCGCCAAAGCATTGCTTCATTTTCGTCGAGGCTCGGGTCGCAGTGACGCCGCTAGAAGGGGCGTTGCGTTTCGCGGGAACGATGGAAATCACCGGGACGGATCTGTCCATCAACCAGAGCCGTTTTCAGGGAATCCTAAATTCCGTGCCAAAGTACATGCCCGAGCTTAGCCCGGATGGATTTCAAGCGCTGAAACCTTGGTCGGGGCTCAGACCCTGCAGCGCTGACGGTTTGCCTTACCTTGGACGTGCACAAGGCTTGTCCAATGTGTTGTTTGCGACCGGCCATTCCATGATGGGGATCAGCCTTGCTCCAATCAGCGGGCAGATTATCGCTCAATTGGCGTCTGGCACCCAGCCGGACTACGATCTGTCGGCTCTCGCTCCGGACCGATTCAATTAGGTCAGTTAGGGCATCATAAGGCCATGGATTTTGGAATAGCAGGGAAAGTCGCGATGGTCGCGGCGGCAAGCAAGGGGATCGGGCTGGCGACGGCAAAGCTGCTGGCCCAAGAGGGATGCCACGTTTCCATCTGTGCCCGGAACGAGGAGCAGCTCGAAGCCGCGGCAAGCGAGATCGGGCATGAGACCCGGAGCTACTGCGTCGATGTCTCCGACGCAGAGGACTTGGCGTGGTGGCTGGAGCAAACGGAATCGGATTTGGGCCCGCCGGACATCTTAGTGACAAATACCGGTGGTCCACCCGCCGGAAGCATCAGCCAGATGACCGACGAGAATTGGCAATCGGGATTCGAGAGCACTTTGATGAACGTCGTCCGGCTCGTGCGGATGGTGAGTCCGAAAATGCACACGAAGGGGTTTGGGAGAATCGTCCACATCTCGAGCCTCGTTGCGATGGAGCCTTCGCCGATGCTTCCGATTTCATCGACGTTGCGGTCGGGACTGCTCGCCCTTACGAGGCTGCAATCAACCGAGTTGGCTCGGCACAACATCACCGTGAACTGCGTGCTCCCAGGGCATACCTTGACCGATCGCCAGCGGCACCTTGCAGAGATTCGGGCCGAGAAGGAAGGCATCTCTGCGGAAGCAGCTTTGGAGAAGCAAGGATTGGAGACGCCGGTGGGTCGCTTAGCTACTCCCGAAGAGGTCGGCGCGGCGGCAGTGTTCCTGTGTTCCGTCCAGGCCGCTTACATCACCGGTACGAGTTTGCTCGTGGATGGTGGCCTGGTGAAGGGTTACTAGCCGCGAAGCTCGTCAAACAGCTGCTGGATTTGGCGGTCGACTTCTGAGCCTTGGGGTGCATAATCCTGCGCGGTGTAAAGCATCGACCGCACTTCCTGCTTCAGGTAGCCCGGATTGAGGTTCATTTCCCAAGCGAGGTTGAAATAGGAGATCGCGGTCCGCTCAGCGTAGGTTTGCTGGGTGGTCGGATTGGCCTCATGGATAGCAGCATTTCGCCACGATTCGGCGGATTGATGCCAGAACGAGATGCGTGTCTGACTTTCCGTTTCCGCCCGGGCGCGACGATCGTAAAGGTCGCCCAGGTTGGTGTATAGCAGGGAGTTCTCGGGATCGTGGTCGACCGCCGACTGGTAGGCGCTTTCGGCGGTAATGAGGTCCCCGCGCCGAATGGCGGCCTTGCCGACCCTTTCGTAGAGTACGGGAAGGCGTTTCTTGGCTTCCTTGATCTGCACTTCACCTTTAAGGCGGGCAATTAAGTTTTGAAGCTCAGAGATCTGTTGTTCGATCGGCTTGTTTCTATCCAACTGTTGAATTTCAGCGACGACCGCGGAATCCGCTCGTTGGTTGCTGGTGGATTCTAACGCGGTGCTGAGTCCGTTGATCCCGACTAGGATCAGACCGAATAGAGACCCGATGATGACAAGCGAAACAAGGAGCTTGCCAAAGAATTGCTTGGTTTCCGGCTTGATGAGAGGCTGTCGTGGCGGTGGCGGATAGTAAACAGGCGCATTCGGATATCCGGCGGGAAAATTTGGTGTGTGTGGTGACTGGCTTGTTTGCCCCGGTTGGGAATAAGGGTTGTACGGATAGGCCACGGGCGGCGGGAAATGCTGCTGCTGAGGGGACTGTATTGGCGGCGCAGGAACTGGTGAACTGTAAGGATTTCCAAGGGCGGGCGGGCCGCCATAAATTGTTTGGCCGAGAATGGGTGGCCCGGCTTGCGCGGCGATCGTTCCAGCCTGAGCGGCGAGCAGGGCTTCCGATAGCTCTGCTGCATTCGAATAGCGAAGGGCCGGGCTCTTGTCCAGCACGCGCTCGATCACTTGCCAAAGCGGATAACTGATCTGATTTAGCCGCTCCGGATCTTTGTTCATGATCGCGTAGGTGATCGTGACCACGCTGTCGCCACCGAAAGGCTTCTGTCCTCCGATCATCTCATAGAGGAGAATGCCAACGCTAAATAGATCGCTTCGCTGGTCGATTTCCTTCCCGACCACCTGCTCGGGGGACATATAGCTGGGCGTTCCGAACACTTGGCCGTCCATCGTCAAGTTGGGCTGGAAGGTGAGTCGCGCGATGCCGAAGTCGGTGATTTTGATATTGCCCGTGCTTAAAATTTGGATGTTGTCGGGCTTGATATCACGGTGAACGACGCCAACTTTGTGCGCGTGCTCTAGCCCCTTGAGAACTTGGATCGTGATTTCAATCGCCCGATCGACTGGGAGGAAGCCTTTGGTGTCGATCTCATTTCGGAGAGTGTGGCCGTCCAGATACTCCATCGCCATGAATAGGCGATCCCCTTCCTGGCCCAACTCGTATACGGTCATGATGTTGGGATGATTGAGGGTTCCGGCAGCTTGAGCTTCTCTTTTGAATCGGTTGATGCGATCTTCGCGCTGCTGCGGCGTAGAACCACCTGGCATTGCCAATTCTTTGAGGGCTACACGCCGATTCATGAGCGGATCGTACGCTTCGTAAACGATATCGTTCGAACGCGCGATCTCTCGGATGATCTGATACTTTCCGAGGGTGGTTGGGGGACTGTTGCTCATGAACGATATCTGCTCTCCATTTTAGGAGACGTTCGCCAATGATTTAATCGTTGGGCTTGCTTAATTCTTTTTGAGGGTCTGGTAAGATCGCGTGCATTATTTAGACATATCTTCGGAACGTGACGAAGGGAGCACGCTCGATCCGGGGTAATCGATTGAATAACAAATCTGTATCTAGCGAACGGCGTTTGAGACGCCCAGGGGGAAAGTTCGCCGCGACCGGCATTTTGTTGGCACTGGTGGGCGCCCGCGTTGCTGACTCCTCCGTTCAAGCATTCCACCGAACTTACGGTCCAAAGACCTCGTTGCTCGTTTCTGCGCCAACTCTCCAGTGGGAAGTTTGGCCAAGCGAAGGCGCAAGGGTCACATCCGCCGAGATGCGGGTTAACGGCGACCAAGTGGATGCGGTCTACAACAGCAAGCTGCGTCGCCTGGAATATCATCCCAGCCGGCCCTTCCTTGCGGGTACCTACCGAGTTCAATGCCTTGTCCGAGTCGACGATCGCTTGGAGGTTCGCAAAGACTGGACGTTCCAAGTATCGACCAACGCGACGCCGGTGCTGTTGGCACCCTCGGCGACACAGGATGCTGGACTGGCAGAGATCAACGCTTACCGCGCCAAACTGGGCCTCGAGCCCGCAGTTCAAGAGGATCGGCTGAATGCGGCGTCGCTGGCACATGTCAAGTATCTAAGCCAGAACAATCGCACCGGACACTTCGAGAAGCCGGGCGAGCCGGGCTTTGTTGGGGCGACGCCCAGCGATCGCTTGGAGGCTTTCGGATACGTTGGCGGGTCTTGGGAGTGCGTCACGTACAACAGCGGAAATGTGCAAGATTCTGTCAGAGACTTGTTCAATGCCCCTTATCATCGTATTCCTTTCCTGCAGCCGGGAGAGCTACCGGTGGGTACAGGGATGGCCGGGCGTAACTTCTCAATCAAGTTTGGCGAAGGCGGCAAAACTGGGCTTACGGTTTCTCCGGCGGATGGGCAACGTGGCGTGCCCACTTCATGGGACGGGAACGAGCGGCCGAATCCCTTGAGAATGCACAACAGTCCGCAATTCAAAGTGGGCTATCCGATTGTCGTCAGTTGCTTCGAAGACCAAGCGAAGCTGATTGTCGAAGATGCCTGGCTTAAGGTGGATGGGGTTCACGTCGGTTTGTTCGTGAACTCGAGCGAGAACGACGATCAACTGGATAACTCCATCTTTCTTATCCCGAAGAAGCCGCTCGTACCGGGCAAAGAGTATCACGTGTACCTGCGGGCATCAGCGAACGGTAAGAGTTCCATTCGCAAAGAGTGGAAATTCACAACCGCTCCATAGATTCTCTTTGGTGCAGACAAACAAAAATAGCCTCCCGGCGATAACGCAGGGGGGCTAATTTTGCCAGAGACTTACTTACTTAAGCTTCATCTCCATGGTTACAGGGGTGTCCTTGCCGTCAGCACCCTTCGCCGTGCCCTTCATCGTCATGCTGTTGGTCATGCCGTCGTTAACGTTGACCATGACAAGCATCGGGCCGGAAAGAGTCACGCCCTCAAGGTTTTGTGGAGTGACTTCGAAAACAGCAACCTCTTGACCGCCAGCATTTTCAACTCGAGCGAACTTGTAGGTCGCCTTGGTCTCTTTGCCGCCAGCATTGCTGACGCCTTCCCAGGTGTCGCCGACTTTAACCGGCTTAGTTGGGAAAGATGCGCCGCTGAAGTTCTGGGAAGAACCTGCGGGGGCGCCCTCGGTGGTGCTGCTGACCGTCTTGCCGGTGGAGTCAATGACCATCGTGGTCTTCATCTTCTTCATGGAATCCATAACCGCTGCGGGTGCGTCGGACCCGTTCATCTTCATGCTGTCCATCGTCATCACCAGCGTGGACTTATCGTCCTCGACCTTGGTGACGTCCATGGTCATGCCCATCTCGATCTTTTGGCTTGGGCCGCCATCGATGTTCATGGCATAGCTGTATTTCTTGCCTTGCTCGGGCGCAAACTTGAATGTATAGGTCTTGCCTTCGGCGGCGACGTTGCCTCCACCGGTTCCACCTCCGGTCGCGGCGGTTGTCTCGCCTCCTTTACAGCCGATGAGAAGGATCGCGAGAGCCGCGATCGGAATAAACTTTTGCATAGAGCCTCCTGGGTTCTTGCAATGTAATGCAAGACGGCCTTACATCACAAGAACCTGAGGCTATTTTGGCCCATATCCCTAATGAGATTCCGGGATTAGACACGGCGCATCGTCATTTTCATTGTCTGCGTATTAGTTCCCTGGGTCACCGTGCCCGTCATCGACATGGAGAGCGGGAAGCCTGTAGCAAGCTCGACGGAGTAAACGATGGGGCCATTCGTCTTGAAATTGGCCATGCCTTTAGGCGTTGCATGAATGACCGCTGCCGCCTTGCCATTGACCGGTTTGAAGGCAATCAACTTATAGCTAGTTTCAACCTTCTGCCCCTGGATACTTGCCGAGCCGGACCATGTGCTTCCGACCTTGACCGGGTTCTTGGGGAAGGGCACCGAAGTTCCCTGGCTATTGTTTGGCATGCCAGCGATACCGCGGGTCTCAGATTTCAAAACGGTGGCGCGACTATCCATCACGGTCACCATAAGCATCTTCTTTAGCTGCTCGGTAGCTGCGGCAGGCGCAGGTTGCCCATTCATGGTCACGTTGCCAATAGTGGAGTGGATGGTCCACTGCCCATTCTTGACCGCGGCAACCTTCATGGTCATACCCATTCCCATTTTCATGGACTGGCTGGAAGTTCCTGACTGCATGTCCATGACGTACTTCATGACTTGGCCGGGCTTGGCCTTGATCCGCAAAAGTTGGGCGCCCTGTCCAGCGGAAAAGGCGGCAAGACAAAGGGCAGGAAGAATTAAAAGAGACTTTTTCATAAGCTGGCTCTCTCTTAACTTACCAAAAAAGCCCGGCGAACGTTGCGTCGCCGGGCTGATTGCGGGATTTACCTATCGATTGGCTAGGGCCACGTATTCAAGGTTCGCGTCGCCCTCATAGATTGCCTTGGGCCGAATGAGGCGGTTGTTTCGCAGCTGTTCGAGGGCATGCGCCGTCCAGCCGGAGACACGTGCGACCACGAAGATCGGCGTGTAGAGATCGGTCGGGATGTCCAACAAGTAGTAGGCGTAGGCGGCGGGGAAGTCCACGTTCGGGAAAATGTTCTTCCGCGTCTCCATGGTCTTTTCCAGAATGTCGGCGATCTCGCCGAATCGGGTGTCGCCCTTTTGGATGCCGAGTTCCTTTGCGATCTTCGTGAGGTAAATCGCGCGGCTGTCTCGCTTTTTGTATTCGCGGTGTCCGAAGCCCATGATCTTCTTTTTGCCTTCGAGCGCCTCATCGATCCACGCCTGCGCGTTCTCGGGCTTGTCGATGTCCAGAAGCATTTTCATCGCTTCCTCGTTTGCGCCTCCGTGCAGCGGTCCGCGAAGCGTCCCGATGCCGGTCACCACGCCGCTGTAGAGGTCACTCAAGGTGGCGACCGTTACTCGGCAGGCGAAGGTGCTCGCATTGAAACCGTGCTCAGCGTAGAGCGTCAGGGAAGCGTCCATCACTTCGACGGTCTTCGGGATCGGATCCTTCCCCGTCATCAAGTGAAGGAAGTTTTCGGCAGTGGAGTGGTTTGGATTCGGTTTGATCGGCTCGAGGCCGTTTCGGATGCGGTGGCCGTTTGCCACCATGGTGCCAGCCTTGGCTATGATTCGAATTGCCTTTCGGACGTTCGCAGCATCATCGGTTGCAGGAGCTTCATAGTCCGGGTCGAATGGAGCCAGCGCGGAGAAGGCGGTGCGGATTGCATCCATCGGGTGGGAATCCTTTGGGAGCGCGCGCAGAACGTCATAAATCTGGCTTGGTACTTCTCTCTCGGCGCCAAGTGTCTGCTTGAACTGGTTTAGCTCGGACTGGTTGGGCAGCTTGCCGTAGATCAGGAGGTAGGCGGTCTCTTCGAAGCTCCCGCTCTCGGCAAGGTCGTGAACGTCGTAGCCTCGATACTGCAGGCTGCTACGATCGCTATCGATCTCGCTAATGGTGCTGATGCCGGCGATAACCCCCTCGAGTCCGGGGCTGTAATTAGGATATTTGTCGGTAAGAGTGGAGCTCATTTTTCTTCTTCGAAGTTAAAGCAGTGGAGTTTGCCGGAGTTTACCGCGACGAATCTAGATTGTGTTTCGGGCCGTCATTGCCAGCTCTTGTCCAGCTCGTCATATTTGGCATATTCAAGGCGGTCGTACAGTTCAGCGCGGGTGCGCATCCGATCCAGAAAGCCTGCTTGGGTTCCCTCTTTGATGAGTTTAGTGTAGGTGTCATCCAATGCCTTGAGCATCACCCGGAAAGCCGTCATGGGATAAATCACCATTTGGTATCCCATGTTTGCGAAATCTTGAAAAGGGATGATTGGCGTTTTGCCAAATTCGGTCATGTTGGCGAGCAGCGGTCCAGGAACGTTCGCTCTAAACTGCTCAAATTCTTGGGCCGATTGAAGGCCTTCCGGAAAAATTGCGTCTGCACCCGCATCAACGTAAGCCTTCGCGCGGTCGATGGCTGATTCCAACCCTTCTACGCCGCGGGCGTCCGTACGGGCGCAGACGATAAAGCTGGAATCACGCTTGGCATCGACACCCGCGCGGACCTTTCGTTCCATGTCAGATCGTTCGATGACCGATTTTCCATCGAGGTGACCGCACCGTTTGGGTGAGACTTGGTCTTCGATGTGGATGCCGGCCAAGCCTGCTCTCTCCATCTCAATTACGGTTCGCATCACATTAAGCGCTTCTCCGAAGCCCGTGTCCGCGTCACTAATAACAGGAAGCGGGCTGGCAGCGGTGACGTAGGCAGCTTGTTGAGCGAATTCGGTCAGCGTGGCAAGGGCGATATCGGGCACGCCAAGTGAGCCATTGGTGAGTCCCGCGCCGCTTAGGTAGAGCGCTTTCGCGCCCGACTCGGTGGCCGAGACAGCGGAAATAGCATTGAAGACACCTGGCATAAGCACGCAGCCGTTGGCCATAAGGTCGCGGAGGCGAGCGCCGGGGTGGGGAGTGGGCGGCTTCAGCACAGACAGAGGTTACACCACTTCTCATTTTATATAGACGTGTGTATACTATGATTGTGCAGGATGCCCTCATTTTTGTCTTAACGTTTGCCGCGGCATGTGGAATCGGCTTCGTGCTGATGTATCGCCACTTGTCCGGACAAGTCTCGGCCGAGAAATATCGCAACGAGGAGATGTCAGCCGAAGCCAAGCGGCTGAACACCGAGTTGTTCGAAGCGCAGACGCTCATTGGTCGGGTGGAAGCCATCGAAGATGAACGTTCCAGGCTATCAGATGAATTGGGCCAACTTCGGGCCAGTCACGACGATCTCAGCGCGAAGCTGGCGCAGGAGCGCGAAGCTCGGAGTCAGCAGGAAGCGGCTTTTCTCCGTCGAGAGACTCAGTTGGTGGCTGACGAGAACCGCATTCGAGAGGCCATGACAGTGTTGGCCAAGCAGGTTGTGGATGAGAACAGCAGCGTCTTTTTGAAGCAGGCGGCGGACGTCTTGGGGAATCTTTCGAAACAGACGGAGCAGAAGCTCGAAATTCACCAGAAGACTTTCGAAGGGACTTTGCTGCCCCTTAAGGAATCCTTGAAGCGCATCGACGAACAGGCTCAGAGCCTGGAGAGCGCGAGGCAAAAAGCGTTTGGCGAAATTGCAAAGGGCTTGGAGCAGGTTGTTTCCACCACCCAAAGCG
>JAFAFM010000166.1 GCA_023423495.1 Armatimonadota bacterium | reverse complement strand
GATAAATCGGGCGGGTTCTTCAAGGGTCACGCGATGGAGGGCTGTCGCTCCGTGATGAATGTCACCTTCACGCTTCCAAGCGACGAGCTGACATCCCAGTTTGTCAAGGAAACGGAGGCCGCAGGATTGGATGGACTAAAAGGTCACCGGTCCGTCGGTGGATGCCGGGCAAGCATCTATAACGCATTTCCGATCGAGGGTTGCGAGGCGCTTGCCGCCCACATGAAGGAATTCGCCGCGCGGAACGGTTAACTCTTGAGCAACCAGCCGAAGGAATCTGCGATTGCGCCGGGTTTGCGCGCGATTCGCGACCACCTTCGGCCCTTCTTGGCGATCCAGTTCTGCGTGTTCCTGGTCGTCCTGGCGTATTACTCGCTGCCTGGATTCCAACAGTGGTCGGCATCTTTAGCCAAGATCAAATTGCAGGGCGGGTTGCCCTTTGTGTTTGTGAGCACCGCGCTCGCGGGCGTGGCGCTTCCCGAAATCTTCAAGCGTTTGACTCGCGACCCGAGGGTCTTGCCCTGGCGAGAGCTTGCGTTTAACGCTCTCATCTTTGGGTTTAACGGAATCGTCGTCGACCTGTTTTACCGAGGGCAAGGGCTTCTGTTTGGTACTGAACCCACGCTAAGCAACGTAGTGATCAAAGTTGCGGTCGACCAGCTGTTTGGTTCGCCGTTCATTTTCTGTCCCTACTTCCTGCTCTTGATGCTGTGGTTCAGGTCCGGCTTCAATCTGGCCGCGCTTCGGGAGAACCTGCGGAGGCGTCCATTCAGCCAGCAACTGTGGCCAATTCTCGTGGTTAACTGGGCTTACTGGGTTCCAGCCCTATGCGGAATCTACGCAATGCCGTCCGACTTGCAGTTCGTACTATTCCTCTTTGTCGAAGCTGCCTGGAGCCTGATTCTAGTGCACGTAACGAAGCGTCACGCGTGATTGACGTTCGAAAGGAAACATGGGACTGCGCATAGAACGTAAAATCTCACTATGATTCGCTTCCCACGCTTTGCGATAGCTATCCTCTTGCCCACGCTATCCGCTGTAAGCTTCGCCCAGGATCGACTTCCCACCATGCCGCGATACGACCGATACACCCGTCTTCGAACTCAAATCACTACCTCCTACAAGCCAGGCGTTCTGCAAAACGTTCGCTGGGCGGAAGACGGCCAGCGGTTCGGCTATAGCTTCGATGGCAAGCCCTTCACCTTTGATTTGAAAACCAAAAAGGTGGAGAGCGGCGAACTCCCCGCGGCCACATCCAACTCAAACAACGGCCGTCGCGGACCAAGAAGGAATCCTGAGCGGGGTCGCCAGTTCGACACGGTGTTTACCGAAGACAACAAGCTAAAGGCGTTCCACCGTGACCGCAATGTGTACGTAAGCGCCGCAGATGGCACTGGTGAGGTCGCCATCACAACCGATGGCAATGCCAAGGACCGCACCAAGTACGGCATCGCCAGTTGGGTTTACGGCGAAGAGCTCAACGTTCGTGAAGCGATGTGGTTCTCTCAGGACGGCAAGAATTTGGCGTTTTACAAGTTCGACGAATCCAAGGTTCCCGATTACTTCTTGGCAATGGACCAGGGCAAGGTCCAGTCGATTATGGATATCGAAGCGTATCCCAAGGCAGGTGCCCCGAATCCCGCTGTAACCTTGTTTGTTTACAACCTGGATTCAAAGATGACCATCACGGTCGACACCAGCTTCGACTCCGGCGTTTCGGATATTGGACACTATGTGTACGACGTCCGCTGGAGTCCTGACGGTAAGGAACTCCTGTTCAACCGCACGAATCGCAAACAGAACGTGATGGAGTTCTGCGCTGCGGATCCATCGACCGGCAAATGCCGCACCATCATTCGTGAGGAGTGGAAGCAAAGCTGGGTGGAGAACCATCCGGCCATTCAATACTTGGACGAAGAGCGCCCGGGACCGAAGCGATTCCTCTGGACTTCAGAGCGGAACGGTTTCCG
The DNA here is from genome assembly GCA_023423495.1 of Armatimonadota bacterium. GTDB lineage: Bacteria > Armatimonadota > Fimbriimonadia > Fimbriimonadales > Fimbriimonadaceae > 55-13. The sequence goes on along the minus strand of JAFAFM010000166.1, from coordinate 4,073 downwards.
AAACTTGTATCTGTACGATCTGAGCGGCAAGCTTCTCGCGACGCTCACACAAAACCTATTTGACCTTGGCGGAGTGACCAAGGTCGACCCCAAGAGCGGAACTGTCTGGTACACCGCGCGGTCGGGTGAGAATCCTTATCTCATGCAGCTTCACCGGGTTGGCTTGGATGGTAAGGGCGACACGCGCCTCACCGACCCCAAGTTTCATCACGTGGTTAACGTGTCGCCGGATGGCAAGTACTTTCTCGACACGATCACCAGAACTAATGAACCCGCCGTCACGCGCCTTTGCGACGAGAATGGCAAAGAGATTGTCGAGCTGGCCAAGAGCGATTTGACCAAGTACAACGAGATTGGCCTCAAACGCTCCGAGCGCTTTACCTTCACCGCCGCAGACGGCAAGACGCAATGCTGGGGAACGCTGAATTTCCCGAGCGACTTCGACCCTGCGAGGAAGTACCCACTGTTAGTCAGTGTGTACGCTGGACCGGAATCGGGCGGAGGTGTTGAAAACTTCGACTTGCCTGACGCCATCACTGAATTCGGCTTCCTCGTCGCATCGATCGAGGGTCGGGGCCAAAGTGGCCGCGGCAAGGCTTTTAAGGACGCGGTCTACGGAAAGCTTGGAATAGTCGAGATTGACGATCAGGCCGCAGGTGTCAAAGAATTGGCTAAGCGCGCTTACGTCGACGGCGAGAATGTCGGAATTTATGGCACCAGCTATGGCGGCTATGCGAGTGTCATGGCCCTTGTTCGGCATCCCGAAACCTTTAGAGCCGCTTGTGCAAGCAGTTCTGTCACGGACTGGTTGAACTACGACACCATCTACACGGAGCGCTACATGGGCCTCCCATGGGATGGCGAGAACAAGACCGGCTATGAAGCGGGCAGCGCGATGCAGTATGCGAAGGACATGAAGGGCAAACTGCTCCTCTACTTTGGGTCGGCGGATAATAATGTCCACCCGTCCAACACCTACCAATTCACGCGGGCATTGGATCGCGCGGGCAAGTCATACGAGATGGCCGTGGGAACGGATCTGGGTCACACGGGAGTTAATTTCTCCCGGATGGTCGAATTCTTCGTGGACCATTTGGTGCTGAACCGCAAGAACGGAGCGCAGGTCGCCTGGAATAAGCGGGTTTACCGCCGGGAAGTCGCCCGGCGGAAATAGCCTGGTATTGGGCTTTACCCACCCGTCAGGTATTGGCTGAGCAGGACGTGGAACTGGTGGGTGCCGATTTCTCGCTTGGGAGAAAAGCGGCCCCGGTCGTAGAACCGTGATTGGACGCCCTTTTGTACCAATTCAACGACCTGCTCATCCTCACGCTCAACTCGGTCCAGTTCCGCGCCTGCACCTTGCCCGAGTCGATCGGGCTGCCATACATAACGGATAAAGCTGACTCGCGTCACATTCGGGCCGAGCGGCTTGATCACATTAATGCTCAGCCCCCACGGGTAGAAATTTAACATTAGGTTCGGAAAGAACCAGTAGTAGTACGCCGCGATTCGGCGGCCGTAATCCGGCGACGAAGGGGGAAGGTCGAAGCAGTCTTCCCCATCTTTGGCCTCAGCAAGCTGTAGGTTGCCGCAATCGAATAATTCGTACGCGTAAGTCTCGTAATCGATGGCGGCGTTCAGTGACGCGTGGATGAAGGGTATGTGGAACCCCTCCAGGTAATTGTCGACATACAACGCCCAGTTCGCCTTAACAAGATAATCGCGCGTACCCTCCTGAGCGAAGTGGAAGTCACTGAGGGGCAGCCAAGACAACCTCTCCAACATTGGCCGAAACCACTCGTGTATTGGCTTCGCCGGGTTAAGGGATGCAAAAAGGAAGGGCCCCCAAGTCCCAAAAGGAACCATTGCCAAGTTGTCTGCCTCTGTTGGGAAGCCCACGACATCTTGGAACTCAGGCATGTGCTGAAAGCGACCGTCCAAGCCAAATCTCCGTCCGTGATATCGGCATCGAAGGAACCGTTCGTTACCGATGCCCTCGCAAACCGTCATGCCCCGGTGGGTGCAGACATTGCTCAAAAGGTGGACTTGATCGTTGCTATCCCGAGTCAGGACCAGGGGCTCGTCCAGACATCCCTCCAAGAGCGTGAAAGGATACACCGCGCCCGCCACTTTCGCTTGGTCGGCATGCCCAATCCACTGCCAGCTTCTCGCGAAGACTGCATCTTTGCTCCGATCAAACCATTCCCTGTCCTTGTAAAAAGAACTTGGGAGAGTCGAGGCCTGCTCGATCCGGTGATCGACATCCATCTGAGGCATGCCCAGATTCTACATCGGTCCCACAGACTTTCGAACCCGGACGGCTGTTGGAGTCTAAATGAGTATGGCAAGAGGATCTCTGGGGCCGTTCCCGAAGACCCGCCGATGGAGTGATTTGGTCGCAGAAGCCCATGCCGGAGCAGACCAGGTGAATGTGCGGGAGCTTTCGGACTTAAGCATTGCAAACCGCCTAGCCGTCCTTCTTCGGCTTGGGCGAGACCCCATTGCAGTCGATGCGACCATTGCATGGGCAGCATTGCCCTTGGTAACCCGTACCGAGAATCCGTCCGAAGCGTTCGACTCCCGTTATCAGTTGGAAATTAACGAGGATCTCGAGAAATCCATCCTCTCACTTGGCCCGGCCGACCACCCTGTAGTTTCGGCTGCGGCCAAAACCGTTATTCAAATCGCGGGAGCGGAAGATGGGCTCATTCCTACGAATCACTGGGAGGTTTGGCGATCCTTTGATGGGCCGGACTTTTGCAATCTGGCCCATCGGTTCTATTCCAATTTGAATTGGGAATTGCTTCGGCCCATTTTCAGTCAGGCGTCGGCGGATCACGTGGAACGCTTGGCCCGAGAAATGGCGATTATTACGCGTGCATTCTCAGCCCGCTGGTTTAATGCGTGCGCACGATTCGAAATTCCAAGCCGGAATAACGTCCGTTGGTACTTGGGCCACTGTCTCGGCAAGCTGGAGCTCGAATATTCACGCGAATTAAGCACCTGGACCGAGCAGCCCAGAAAACGCAGAGGTATTCCTCAGCCCTCCCTAGACATCTGACTTGGCGGCCCACAGGAAACCGCGCCGCATAAGCTCATGAGGCACTTCAGCTTCAAGTACGTCAACTTGATGTCCGAGCGCGTTGTAGAAAACTCGGCCCTTGCCGTACATCTTGGTATAGACCTGCGGCATCCGGCACGGATTCGACACATGTGGGCCGTCTGCACCGGGAGTGGGAAAATCACACGTGGCAAGCACGTTTACACCTGGGTCGACATGCAGGTAGTACTGCTCGCTAACCACGTCGAAGTCTGGCAAACCAGCCGTTATCTCATGTGGGTTCTCACGGTTAATGTGGATCGTGTAGCGTACGCCGTCGTTACCGGGGTGAGCCACCCACTGCGAGCCGGTCATAAACTGCCATTCGGTGTTTGCGCGGAAGGAGTCGCACATGCCGCCATGGCACCCGGCAATCCCAACTCCGTGATCTCGGACGGCTACGGCCACGGTGTTGAACTGCTCAGGAGTGATTTCGCTCATCGTCACGACCGGGACAATCAAGCTCTTCGATAAAACGTTGTTGGCGTCGGCAAAGCTATCCAGTGATCCGCTTATCTCGACATCAAACCCCTCCTTTTCAAGCATCTTCCCGAACAGGTGGGCAACTTCTTTGGGCTGGTGGCCATCCCAGCCTCCCCAGACGATCAAGGCGGATCTTCGCGACATCGGCGGAATTCTACTTGCTGAGGGGACCGATTGGCACAAGAAATGCGGAGCACATTACCAACATCATTTCTCCTCCAGATGTGCCCCGTCCCTCATCAGGCGGGGCTTTTACTCTAACCTTGTGCTGTTCTCGACGAGGCCACCTTCGGTGACATCTCGAAAGAAGCAAGAACGGTAGTTTTCATGGCAGGCTGCGCCAACCTGCTCCACCTGAATAAGCAGGCAATCCTGATCGCAATCCACTGAAATGCGCTTAACGTGTTGAAAGTGCCCGCTGGTCTCACCCTTCAACCAAAAGCTCTGGCGGGAGCGGCTCCAGTAGGTGCAATTTCCACTCTCGATCGTC
>JAFAFM010000124.1 GCA_023423495.1 Armatimonadota bacterium | reverse complement strand
CGTGATGGAGTGGTTCTATGGCTGGGCGCTGGGCATCAGGCAGGCCCCTGGCTCTGTAGGCTGGAAAGAAATACTGATCGCGCCCGAGCCGGGCTCTTTGACAAATGCTAAAGGTCAAACTCAGGCTCCGGGCGGACCTGTCAAAGTAAGTTGGCGAAAGTCGGGCGACACTCTTACGATCGACTGCGAAATTCCGAAGGGATCGGTCGGCATCATCCCAACGACGGGACGCTCGGTTGTGGTGGACGGCCGAAAGCTGGCGCAGGTTGAAGAGGCCCGGCTACAACCCGGAAAGCACAAAGTCCTTCTCCGACCAACAAGTTAGATCGGGCTGTACTGGCAGGTTGCGCCGTGCTGCGAAAGCTGAGCCGTCAACATCTCGGCTTTCCTCTTCGGGATGCCGGTAAGCAAAGTGCAGGGAAGCTCTTGGAGCATTTGTTTGACCTGGTTTCGATTTAATGCCAAGGCCGATTGCAGGGAACTAATCAATTCCTCGGTCGCGTGCTCGTAGGCAAGCAAACGCAATTCATAAGTCTTGTCATCGTCCACAACCGCAAAACGACTTTGCGATGTCATGCCATCAGCACGGGAAATCGGAATCTCGTGGTTGCACTCTTCGCATAACAGAGCGACCGTTTTGTCGCTGTAGTAGTTGAGAGCGTTGCAATAGCCGCAGCGAACCTGAGTAACGTGGATGGGCTTGCCATCGATGATGGGAATCATTCGCAGGCAGCTTCGGCACGACACGTCTCGGTCGGGAGGCGCAACGAGGCTCACCTTGGAACTGCAGTAAGGGCAAGTAATGTCGTAACTGGAAACCCCTCTGACTTGCATAGCGCAATAGATTGCGTAAGCAAGCGCGGCCGCGCCACCGATCAGCAGCACCCAAGCTAAACCGACAAACATCCCTTCGCTTCCGAAGATGAAAAGAACGATGCCGATGGCAAGGACGATAATTCCACCGATACCCGCCATTACGGCGCGTTCGGAATGGGATTCGACGACGTCAGAACTTCGTTGGACTGTTGGCATATACCGACTCCCTCAGATTCCTTTGAAGTCAGTATAACAACGGGTTTGAAAAACAGCAAGAAAAGAAATTAGCCGCCGATTCTTCGCTGGGATCCGTTAGTGTCATCTGCTCCCGAGTCCACGGCAGGCACGATGATGATCGAACCGTCGCCTTGGTCAAACGGGGTAAATCCGTATCTCAATCCAAGATCCTTCAGCATGTCCGAAGTCGTGATTTGGTCGTAGTCGATGCTGACCTGCTGATCTTCAAAGCCTGGCGCGACTTCAACTCGATATCCCGCCATTTCGCCAATCATTTTCAGCGCGGCGATCAGCGAAGTGTTGGAAAGCTTCAACGTCTTTGGGATCTCGTCGTTATTCGGGGGAACGGTCTGCTGCTCGGGTCGGGTTTCGCCAACGGGTGCTTGAACCGAGTTTTGCTGAGTTGGATTCGGCTCGATCGGCTTATAAACCGTTGTGTCGGGAGCCGAAGGCGTTCCAGTGACGACCTCAGTCGGTGGAGCAATTGGAGTCTTGCTTAACGTCGCGTAGCGATAAACGGTAAACGAAGCTAGCGCCAGCGATGCAAAGGCGATTACGGCCATAACCCACACGGCCCTTGGCATCGGCGCCAGCCGGTCCCCGCGCAACTTGAACGCGGGAATGGGATGGTCAGGAGCAGTGACTCCCTTGGCTCCCTTCAGCTCAGTCACCATTCGTCGGCGACGCGCCAATTCGGTTGAGAATTCGCTGAAGCGGTTTTCGAAATCGCTGATTGCTTTCGGGTCGTTACTCTCGGCCACGAGCCACATCAGGCGATCCACGTCCGAGGGAATTCTGCCTTTCATGCCAGCTCCTCGTACTGCGCGCGAAAACGCTCTCTCGCTCTGTACAAGCGGGTTTTGGCCGCGTTTTCATTGCATCCGATGCTTTCCGCAATCTCGTTAAGGCTGAGCTCTTCCCAATAGAAGAGAGAAAGAATGGCGCGGTCCTGGGGGGAAAGCTTCGAGAGGGCGGCTTGAATCAGCGGATCCATCTCCTCGTGCTCGGGCGGCGCTTCCTTGCCCGCGGCCTCCGTGAGTTCGAGTGTCCGATTCTTGAATCGGTGTTTTCGGGCTTCCTGAATGCTGCGATTCACGGCAATCCGAAAGAGCCACGTCGACAGCTTGGAGCGACGGTCAAACCGGCCCAGGTGACGGTAAACCAGAGTAAAGATTTCCTGCACCGCATCGGCTGCTTCGTCGGCATCGATCAGGACACCCCGGGCAATCGCGAATACCTTGTCGTAGTAGCGGCGATACAGAATTTCAAAGACCGAGTGGTCACCATGAAGAAAACGATCTACAAGAATCGCGTCTTCATCGAAATGGTCTGATTTGGTTTTATCGATTACCGCTGACAACACCAGTCCTTTTGACGCGAGCCCTTAACCGTCCGTTACTTCTACGACGGACAAGGGGCACATATTGGTTTATTGGCTCGTTTGAATTGCCTGCGTTCGCCTGGCAAATTCGCCTGGCAGACGCGAAATGGCATAGACGTCCAGAGCTCCCAGGATGAGTACAACCGTGAGAAATGCGGGCCAAAACTTACCTCTGGCCATATTGAGCAAACCTGTGCCCAATCTAATACCAAACACTGCGATTGCCGGAAAGAGATACCGCGCCTGCCCTTGGAAGTATTGGAGGTTGAATCTGATAAATAGGATCAATACAATTCCAAGAAAGACGCCCAAAAGCCAGTGCATGCGCTTGTGTTCCTTCCACTCTCCACGATGGAGCGCCAGAGCCCACAGTGCGATGCTCAACACGCCCAAAGCAAGCAGCATTCGGTAAAGAGAATTCGGCGCATTGGGCCCTGTCGCCGGCGTGCCTCGCTCGTTCAGAAAGATATCCATGTAGCCGAAAACCCCGAAAAAGCTGCGGGCGGTCCACCAGCCGACCCAGTCCATCCAGTAGGCAAGATTGGGATCTTTACCAGGATTCTGGACCGTAGCCACTTGAGTCATCAGCTCACGGCTTGGCGAATTTTGAAAAGCTTGGTCGAACGCCTGCAAGGCAAATGGATCGCCGTAAACGGACGTGTTTCGCACAAGCCACGGCAAACAAACTACCAAAAGCGCCGCAAGGCATACGCCAACGACCTTGGCGGGAGGCTTGAGGGGCCCGATGAATAGGCACAGCAATAGACAAGGCAAAAGCGCCAGGGCCGTCGTCTTGGTGATGATGGCAAGACCTACGGCGGCTCCCAGCAGAATTCCCAGTTTTATATCCCAGCCTGTGACGCAGCCCTTTGCCATCAGCGCCAACGCCCAAGTGGAAAGGCAAAAGAGCAATGGATCGTTGCTGACGGCTCCACTCAGCGCGATATTCATCGGAAGCAAGGCGACGAAGGCAGCGGCGATCAATCCAACATCCGACCTTTGAAACGCCCAGAGTCCGAGCATATATGCGCCGAGCACCGTTAGCGCTCCGATCAGTCCATTCAATGCCCTTGCTTTGAGACCGTCCGACGGCTGCTCCAAGTCTGCTCCCACGACCTTCGCCCACCCTGCATGCAGCACATAAAATAGGGGGGGCTGGTGCGCCTGATAATTCTCGATTAAGTTCGGATCCTTTGGATCCAAAACTGGAAAACCTTCGCCTGCCATGAGCCTGCGCGTATAGTTGGCGTGCTGTCGCTCATCGGGAGCTCCGACGTCCGGAACCTGCTGAAATTGCCCGGTCTGCGGATCTCGTTGGCCGAGAAGTAAGCCTGGCGTGCGATAAGGAGTTATCGCCGCAAAGTAGCACGCCAGAAGCAGGTGGACGATCGCAATTCCGCAAGCAAGAAGAAGGGCAGTTTTCGAATTCATCGAAGACCGCATTTTAACCGGGCGGTCACTTTTGATGTTTTTCTCCGTCCTGCAACTTGAGCTATCATAACCGTACTCAACAGATTCTGCAGGAGAAATCAAATGAGAAAAGCTTTGGTATTAATCGGATCAGCGGCCCTCGCAGCAGTCATTTTTGCACAGGGGCAAGGAAGCCAGCTGTTAGCCAACTTCAATAAGGCGCTTTCGGATGCCAAGTCCCTAAGCACCAACTACCGTGTCGTTCCCGTCAACGGGACCCCTATCGAAATCACCGTGGAATTGGCCAAGCCCAATATGGCGAAGATCGATACTCCAAACGAATTGATCGTTGCCGATGGCACGACCATCACCACCTTCAACAAGGTGGACAAGTCCTACTTCAAGAAGCCGCAGACCGCAGGCGACCTCAAGAACCTTTTCCAAGGCGATGAGCTCTCGATTTGGGCAGGATTCTTCAACAGCAAGGCGCTCGCCAACGTGCCCGCCGCCAAGTCGCTTGGCACCAAGAATCGAAAAGGCATGACTCTCAACGTTGTCGAGGCTTGGACCGACGCCAAGGGTCGCAAGACTGTCACGTTCTACCTGAACAGCCAGGACAACGTGGCTCGACAAGCAGAGATAGTGATCAACGACCAAGGCGTGAAGGACACCACGGTCATCGATACCAAGACTCTCACGCTTGGCGGCGACCTCCCCAAGGATGCATTCGCGTTCAAGGCACCTTCCGGAGCCAAGGAAGTGACCTGGGAAGAGATGAACTCCGCTAAGTGGGTTTACGATCTCGAGCAGGCTAAGGAAATCGCCCAAAAGACCGGAAAGAAAGTCTTCGTGGACTTCATGGCATCTTGGTGCGGCCCATGCAAGCTTCTGGATCGCGACGTCTTCCAACAGGAGAATTGGAAGAAGATGGGGCAGTACATCGTCTTCTGCAAGATCGACGTGGATGAGCAGCCTTCCGTTTCCAAAGCATACAACGTCACTGCTATGCCAACTCAGATGGTTTTGAACGCTGATGGATCAGTCGTTGCCACCAAGGTTGGGTATGCAAATCCGAGAGACTTCTACGGATTCCTCAACGGCGCCCTCGGCCTCTAAGGATCGTTATGACGTGGAGACCCCTGATGAATTTGTCAGGGGTCTCTTTTTATGTGTTAGGATCGTTTGGTAGGTCCTAAGACGTAGACTCTGAGTAGGTTAAGGTTTAGGCGAAACGAGAGGAGATGCCGCGCGTCAGAAAAGCAGATCGGGATAGATCGGAGAAAAGCGTGGCGATAACCGGGACTTTGTCGGCAATTGGACCCTCCCTAGCGGGAAGCATGGAGCTAGATTCAGATATCGCGCTGGTAAAGCGCGCCCGTGATGGTGACTTCTCCGCGTTTGAAACGCTCTTCGAAAGATATCGAACACTCGTTTTTCGTTTCGCTTATCAGATGGTCCCCCGGCGAGATGATGCCGAAGATATTGTTCAGGAAGCATTTGTTCGTGCTTATCAAAACTTGGACAAATATCGCGACGAGGCTAAATTTACAACTTGGTTACTGAGAATTGTAACGAACCTATGCACAGACCAGGCAAGGATGTCGACCCGCCGACAAGCTCTCGAACAGCAGGAAGCTAAAGGCTCTCTCGTTTGGATGACGGTCGGAGATTGGGATGACCCGGTGCAGAATCTGGAGAATGATCGGCGTAAGGATGCATTGAGGCGAGCGTTGGAAGCATTGCCCGCCCATCACCGATCGGTGATTGTTTTACGAGACATCGAGGAAAGAGAGTATTCGGAAATCGCCGATGTGCTCGGGTGTACCGTCGGAGGAGCCAAGCTTCGCGTTTTAAGAGCGCGACGTGCTCTGAAAGATAGAATCGCCCCGCTGTTAGGTGAGGATCGACCATGAGAAAAAGATTTGAGGAAGAACTGGCGCAGCTCGCGTTTGGCGACTTAAGCTCGGACCGAGCGGCTGAACTGCGTGCCCGAGCCGATGCGGATCCGGACGCCGCTCAGACATTCGACACCTATTGCCGCATGAAGGAAGAGTTGCGATCTTTGGCGGTCGATGTTCCCGCGGAGCAGCTTAGTACCGAACGACTCCGTGATGCGATCCTAAAGCGAGGTCTGACTGAAAAGCCAATGGCCCGAACACGGCCAACTTGGCTTTGGGTTCCCGTCGCCGCGGGTATTTTCGCTTTCGGCATTGCCTTTATCAAGGGCAACCTTCCGACCCCCGTGGCGCCAACCGCTGTTGTGATGAACGACACGGTTAACAATTCCAACGAGGACCTGCTTCCGAACATGGGCATCGAAGTACCAACTCCTCCGGCGGCTGCTAGGATTCCGGAAACCGGAAGGGTAACGGTTGCTTCTTGGAGGCCAGCGACGCAAGTAGCAGCGAACGAGCGCAGTGCGGTCCGCACCAAGCGGTCCACCTATGAATCCGTGTCACGAAGTACCGATGAAGTGGTCGTACCCGAAGAGTTCACGGCAATCAGCTTCGAGCGAACACCTGACAAGCGAGCACAAGCCTTGACGTCCACCACCTTTGACTTTGGTGGCGAGGAAGCGGCGGTTGCATCCGTGGCCGCTCCACAGCCGGTCTCGCAGCCCAACATCATTCTCATTCAATCGGATACCGATGCCCAAACGGGCGCGTTACGAGCGACGGAGGTCGAAAACACAAGCAATGTTGTCGTCGGCGGTTAGCCTTGCCTTGGTCCTGGCCGGTGGGGGAGCTACTGATCTTACAGAGCTTGAATTAAAAGCTTGGAAGAAGATCCAACCCGCGATCGTGTTTATCATGGACAGCGAGAGCGTGAGCGGTACCGCCGCGCTGATTTCTCGAGATGGTTACTTCCTCACTCATGTGACCGCTGTCAAAGGCAAATCGATCTCGGCCCGCACGAGCGATGGTTCGATGGTCCATCTGCGCTGGATTGCCGACGATGAGCCCACTCAATTCATACTCTTGAAGGCAGAAAACTGGTCTCCCGACATCCAGCCCTTGGGCTTGGTCGAGTCCGATGCGGGTAGTAAGAGTCTTCTCGCGATTACGGCGAACGGTCCCGTCCGCGCTGAACGAGCGATGGACACCTACGGGATCGTGGAACCGAGTCGCCGGATGATGCGAATGAACGAAGTTCGACTGGAAAACAATCTGCCTTCATTAGGTGGGTCATTGCTGTTCAACCTGAATGGGCAACTCGCTGGTGCAATCAATGGTGCCCTGGAAATGACTCCTTCTCAAAATGTCCAGAAAATCCGATCCGACGGATCATTGGTTCGGCAAGGTCAGGGCGGAAATAGCAGCGGACAGGCGTTGGCCCCGAAAGCTGTGGGTCGGCAGTATGGCCCTGGAGTTATGGCGGCAGCTTATAGTATCAATCCGAAAGTGCTGCGTAGAGTTGTGGCGGGCTTTCTATCGGAGAGCCATCAAGTCAAGCATCCCGCGATTGGCATCATGTGCCGGGATGCGCTGCCGCAAGGCGCTTTGATCGACAGTGTGACGGATGGGTCGACAGCTGACAAAGCCGGACTCAAACAGGGTGACGTTATCTACGCCATGGATAATCAGGCCATCCGAAACCAGATCGACTTTGCAAAGTTCATGGCCGATCAGGAAATCGGCGATCGCCTCAAAGTCTGGATCCAACGCGGCGCGCTTCGCCAAATGATCACGGTCGAAGTCGGAACCTGATTAGCAGGGCACGAAATCTTTCAAGTGCCACTTCACACGGCGACCGTTGAACGAGTCGATCTTCGGCTGGAAGAAGAGATCCATCGCGGAACCGGGCATTTCATTCTGAAACTTCTCCGCAAGGTTAAACGCCACGACCGGTACCGCATTCTTCCGCGTAGTGTGGAACGTCAAGTTGACATGGGCTGGATTGCGAGTAGGTTTGATCCCCACCAGGTTCATCCCGCGACAAACGAAGCTTGGCTCGGGATTTCCTTCACCGAACGGCTGCAGTAACTCCAGCGCCTCCATCGTGCTCATGTCTAGCTCGTCGGGATCCACTTCGAGATCCGCTTGCATCGAAATCACTAAATCATCCGGGGTCAGCCTTTCGCGGGCATAACCATCCAAGAGGTCTGCGACTCGATCAAGCTCTGAACGCATGAAAGAACAGCCCGCCGCCATCAAGTGGCCACCACCATCGATCAGACCAGGGAAGGCCCGAATTGCGTCGATCAGGCTGAATGTGGGGATGGACCGTGCCGAGCCTTTGCAGATGCCCCGCTCTTCATCGATGATCAAGCAGAACGTCGGCCTGTGGTAGCGCTCGACAAGTCTTCCCGCAACCAATCCGACGATACCGGCATGCCATTCGGTGCTGGCCACCACGATGACGTATCGCTCGTGCAGGCCACGGTCCTCCACCATCTGCACCGCCTCGTCCACCATGCGCTGCTGGGCATCGCGACGATCCAAATTGTGCGTCTCAATTTCGTCCGCGATCTCCTTGGCTTTGGAGTAATCGGATTCCAACAGAAGTCGAAGGGCTAACCCAGCATCATCGATGCGACCCACGGCATTGATCCGCGGTCCAAGCTTGTAACCGACGTCGTAAACGCTAATCGCCCCGTCCAAGCCAGAATTTGCTTTGAGAGCCTGAATACCGACCTTATTGGTTTCGGCAAGCCGCTTTAAGCCGAATTTCGCGATGATACGATTCTCATCCCTCAGAGGCATGACGTCGGCGATCGTGCCGAGAGCGGCCAAGTCAGCAAATGCCTGACGATACTTGTCCTGAGGCATATCCAGGTCACCCGCAAGACCATCACACAGCTTGAACACCACGCCCGCGCCACTGAGCTCAGGGAAGGGATAAAGCGAGTCTTTCCGATGCGGATTCACCACCGCATGGGCTTCGGGAATGGTATCGCCCACAGTGTGGTGGTCGGTTACTACGACGCGCATGCCGGCTTCTCGAGCCGCCTCGACTCGGTCATGTGCGCTGATGCCACAGTCACATGTCAGGAAGAGTTTTGCGCCTGCTTCCCGCGCCTTTTCGACGGCGCTGATATTGATGCCGTATCCTTCCTTGGTCCGGTGCGGAACGTGGGTCTCGACTTTTGCGCCAACTCGGCTGAGGAAGCGGTGCAAAATGGACGCGCTAGTGACGCCGTCGACGTCGTAGTCGCCATGGACGAAGATCAGGTCGCCGCGTTCTTTGGCGCCTAGAATCTCGTCCCTCGCTGCATCATAGTCGGGCAGCGTCCGCGCGTCATGCAGGTCATCCCACGACGGATACAAAAACTTATGTGCTTCCGCGGGTTCACAGATTCCGCGTTGAGTTAGCAAAGCGGCGACAACGCGAGGAATTCCCAATTCACGTTGCAACGTCTCCTCAGCCTCAGCAATTCGCTCAGCAATAACCCATCGGCGGGAGAGATTAGCAACGGACATATTGAAAGGACGGTTGGGAGAAATTAATCGACCCATGTCGTAAGCGACATGGGTCCTTCAGTTTATCGCATGAAGCTTTAAAGCTTCTCGACTTGAGTGAATTCGAGTTCGACCGGGGTGTCTCGACCAAAGATATTGATGAGAACTTTGAGCTTCTCGCGGTCGGAATTGACTTCCTCGATCTTTCCAGAGAAGTCGCTGAACGGACCCTCCACGACTCGAATCGCGTCGCCCTTGTTCCAGGACACTTTTGGAGCTTCTTTGCTGCTCTCAAGGTTTGTGAGAATCCGCTTAACTTCGTATTCTTCCAAGGGAACGGGTTTGTTTCCGCTTTGGACAAAGCCAGTGACGCCGCTCGTCGACTTCACCAGTTTGAAAGCTTCGTCAGAGAGGTTCATCTGAACTAGGATGTAGCCAGGAAAGACCTTTCGATCCATCTCATAACGCTTGCCGTTCCGAGTAGTCATTTCACGTTCAGTTGGAATCAGGATCTCGAAGATGTCCAGATTCCACAACCCTTCCACCTGAGCACGGCGCGTAAGCACGTCCTTAACTTTGCCTTC
>JAFAFM010000093.1 GCA_023423495.1 Armatimonadota bacterium | reverse complement strand
CTTCCTGGCGATACCCTACGACCTTCTCGCCTCCGACCATTCCCTGCGCATATTGGCCCCGCACGGCAAATTTGTACATTTCGTCCAAAGGGATTGGTCGGACCGCTTTCAGAACATCCACCTTCTTGTTCCGGACTTCGTTCGCTTCGAAGGAAACTGGAGGCTCCATCGCGATCATGCAAAGCACCTGAAGGAGATGGTTTTGAATCATGTCACGCAGGGCACCCGCCGACTCGTAAAAAGCGCCTCGCTTCTCTACGCCAACATCTTCGGCAACCGTGATCTGCACGTGGTCGATATAGCTGCGGTTCCAAATCGGCTCAAAGAGGGCATTACCGAACCGAAAAGCAAGAAGATTTTGGACAGTCTCCTTGCCCAAGTAGTGGTCGATGCGATAAACCTGACACTCGTTAAAACAAGCGGAAACCGTTTCGTTTAAGGCGTCGGCCGATTTCAGATCTGTGCCGAACGGCTTCTCGATGACAACCCTATCCCGCTCCAAGTCTGAGTTCAATCCGGCCCGGCCAAGGCCCCGAATGGATGGCTCCACCATCGAGGGGGGAACGCTCAAGTAGTAAACGCGGTTCGCCGGTTCCTGCCACGATGCTTCGGTTTCGGTGATCTGCCCGCGCAGGCCCTCGTAGAGAAGCGGATCATCCAAAGATCCCAGCACGAAGCGAAGGGACTGCGAGAACCGGTCCCACTCTGCGCGGTCGGGTTCTCCTCGACGAGAAAAGGTCTCTACTCCTTCCCTCATGTCGTCTTTCCAACTCGCCAAATCACCTCGGCGGCCATTGCCGATAATCAGGAACTTTTCCGGCAACAGTTTCTCATGATAGAGGTTGAAAAGAGCGGGCAGTAGCTTGCGCTTGGACAAGTCTCCATTTGCGCCGAAGATCGTGATGATGGCGGGCTCGGTCGGCCGGATCAATTGGGCCCCCAATCGGAATGGAAGAAGCCTTCTTGGTCGGTTCGCTCGTAGGTATGCGCGCCAAAATAATCCCGCTGAGCTTGAATTAGATTAGCGGGTAGCCGCTCCGTGGTATAGCGGTCCTGGTAGGCAAGCGAGGCGCCAAAGCAAGGTCCAGGAATGCCACATTGGGCACAACTCTCAACAATCTTTCGGAGCGCCGGAGTCAAGTCAACCACGGAATCCTGAAATACTGAAGAGGTTAAAACTGATGCGGTGTGGCCAGGATCTGATAAAGCCATGCGAAGCGGCTCAAGCAACCGGGCACGGATAATGCAGCCAGCCCTCCAAACCCTCGCCGAACCCTCCAAGTCGATCTCCATCCCATGCTCTTGGCTTGCCGCCCTCAAGAGAGAGAATCCCTGTGCATAGGTTATAAGGAATGCGAGATGAAGGGCGTCGCGGACCAATTCTTCATTTAGATTGCTTGCTTTTGGACTCCGCTGTCCCAACACCTTACTTGCGGCCACCCGCTCTTCCTTCAGACCTGACATCTGCCGGGCCGTCACGGCCGCATCGATCGTCGGGATGGGAATGCCAAGGTCCATGGCATCTTGGGAGGTCCACTTCCCTGTTCCCTTTTGCTTAGCCTTGTCCAAGACCAGGTCCACCATCTCGACTTCATTCTCTCGATAGGCTAAGACGTCGGCGGTAATTTGAGTTAGAAAGCCGCCGAAGGGTTCCGCACTCCAACTATTGAAAAGATCTGAGATTGCGTCATTGCTCAGACCCATGCCCCGATGCAACAGATCGTACGCCTCCGCGATGAGCTGCATCAGGCCGTATTCGATGCCGTTGTGGACCATCTTTACGTAGTGCCCGGCTCCACCTTTGCCTAGAAGCGCCACACACGGCTGTTCGTCGTACTTTGCCGACACGGCTTCCAAAATGGGACGGACACGCTCATAACTGGCTGGAGTCCCCCCGGCCATCATGCTTGGCCCTATCCTCGCTCCCTTCTCGCCGCCCGAGACTCCAATCCCAATAAAGCCAAGTCCTAACTTGAACAGTTCGGCATGTCGGCGTTCCGTATCTCGGAAATAGGAGTTGCCACCCTCGATGAAAAAGTCTCCGGGCTGCATAAACGCGCTGAGTTCACTCAGCACCGCGTCCACGGGCAAGCCAGCTGGCACAAGAGTCATGATCACGCGAGGAGGCTCTAAAAGTTCAATGAACTGCTGCGCATCTGCTATGCCCAAAAAAGACCGACCCTCCGCATGCGCAGAGAATAGGTCGGCCTTTTCTTGAGAACGCGCCAGTCCGAGAACGGAGAATCCGTGATCCGCAATATTGATTGCGAGATTGGCGCCCATCGTACCAAGGCCAACCATCCCGAACTGAAATCGTTCTGCCATCCGATCAAGGTTACTTGATCGGCAGTTAGGCTATCGGGGCTTGATCTTTGGCGGTGTGTCCGGCACCAAGCAGGCCTGCCGCGGAAACGCCCGTGAGAGCACCGGAAAGCAGGGCTCGAGGTGTGGAGCGGTGCATCATCTTTTTATTCCAAAAGAAGCTGCCAAGCCCAACGGCAATCGGCAAAATCCAAGCCTTGTTACCAAGCCGTCGCTCGACGTTCTCATACAAATCTGCCAAACCTGACTGCATCATATTCATGCATCAATAGAAGATTAGTGAACGGCCCCGGTTGCTAAAGAAGGGACCGTAACGAATAGGAAAGTCGTTAAAACGCTCGCCCGCTTACCAAGGCTAATCGTCGCCGATTTCCCATTTGGCGTCTCAGAGCTAAGCAAAACAGATTTTGCCAGGGACATGCTATGAGAACAAACGTTTACGCAACATTTCGCACGCCGTCGACTGCCCAAAGTGCAGTCGGAGCTCTTCTCGACCACGGTGCAAGAGTCGAGGATATCAGCCTCGTGCTGCCAAAAGACTACGAGCATCCAGAAGAGACCAACGAGGACGCGCTCGACAAGGCCGAATCAGGCATCACCACTACTACCGGCGCAGATGCCGCTTCCGGTGCAGCCAAAGGCGCTGGAATAGGTTTGGGCGTGGGCGCAGTCGCCGCCCTTGTTTCCATCTTGGTTCCCGGAGTTGGACTGGTGCTCGGTGGCGGAGCTCTCGCTACGGCGCTGGCCGGAGCGGCCGCCACGACTGCTGCTGGCGCAATCGCCGGGGGAATGACGGGCTACCTGAAGGATCAAGGCGTGGACGAAGAAACCGCAACCCGTTTCTCCAGCCACGTCGAGCGAGGCGGTGCCATTGTCAGCATCAGCGTGCCGAGTGGCGATTTGGATACAGCTACCGTGCAGTCCATTTTTGCCAAGTATGGTGAGAACGAAGTTCAGGTGTGGAACGCCGAGGCAGAGCGGGTAGATACAACCACTCGGACAGCCCCAATTGTGTAAGGAGATTGAATGAGACCAGATCCCAGTCCTCCGCAGCCTCCGCAACCGGGGCAACCCGAGCAGCCAGGACAACCGGCTCAGCCCGGCTATCCAGCGCCGCCGGCGCCCCCTGGCCCCACGGAGCCGGAAATTCCGCCGATCGTTCCGGAGCCCGAGATAGTTCCGCCCTCGATTCCGGAGAAGCCTGATCTTCCGCCAACGCCCCACGCTGGGGAAAAGGAAGCGGTCGAGCATGCGACGAATCCCCGAAAAGGGGATGCGTATAAATGGTCGACGGACGACGATGAACTGCGAGAACTGGTGCTCGAAGGACCGGATACCCGGCCGGCTGAATCAGAGCCACAATAAAAGTTTGATGCCGGTGAACTCTTAGGAATCATCGGCATCTATTGTTTTTGATTATTTGCTTTCCGCCTGCCTAACCACATAAGTCTTGATGACGCTTGTGCGTCGAAATCAATGCAAACATGCAAGCTAAGTCTGCTCTATTACCTTTGCTGCGAGCGACGCTAGGCGTTTTACATCCACGATCTCTTGATCGCTTGGACGTCTTACATCGTGCAGATACGTACCGAATGTCCCAAGCACTTTGCCGCTCTCAGAAATGATTGGGATGCTCCATGCTCCGACAAATCCAAGGGCCAAGGGAAGGTGCTTTAGCTCAGCCCATTTATCATCTGCCAAGAAGTCGGGCGTGATGACCATATTCCCTGTCGCGGCCGCCGATGCACATGTCC
>JAFAFM010000053.1 GCA_023423495.1 Armatimonadota bacterium | reverse complement strand
GGAATGCCAGTAATCCTCCAAAGACGAGATAGCTCGACACTCCTGGTGAGATGTACTCAACAATTTCGAACGAAGGTGTATCCCCATTAACCCCATATCGGGTGCAGAGCATTACCGTATCGGCTGGGTTTTGAGGAGAGGTGCCACTGACCCCAGAAAGGCCGGCCGAAGTCGCAATATTCAGGTTGTGCCAGTTCATTCCCATCCGGGGAAAGAGGAATCGGACGTCCTCGATTGTAAGGCCAGGAATCGTGGCGAAGTTTGGAGCGAGCGCGTCGCCGAAGATTTCGGTGTTCTTAATGAATGGGTGAATTAACTTTGTCCACGGGGTGAAGACGAGTCCGCCGCCAAGGTCATAGCTTTCGGGTTGAGAGCTTAGCGTTTGGGCGGGGACCATCGTGTCATCGTAGTCACCGGCGTACATGATGTGAGCCAATGCCTGCTGTTTGATATTGCTGAGGGTTGCGGTGGCTTTGGCAGCGGCCTTTGCTTGGGCAAAGACAGGAAAAAGGATAGACGCGAGGATTGCAATGATTGCAATCACCACGAGCAGCTCGATGAGCGTAAAAGCAGATTTAGTTTTCATTTTGGACTCCCGAGTTGTTGGCCAAGCGGAATCCAATGCAGTAGTGAAGTAAGAGACTAGCGGATGCAGATCAAAAGTTCAAGCCGATTTACTTCGATTGTGGCAATTTCTTGAACGAGGCTCGAACGGCTTCCACAAGAGCTTCAGCACAGAGCCCGCACTCTCTGCGAATTATAGGCTGCGAACCGTGCTCCACAAAGGCGTCGGGAAGGGCGATTATCCGGTGGTCGATTTGGCCACTTAAGTTGGCCTCCGCAATGGCGTCGCGCACAATCTCGCCAAAGCCACCACGTCGGGCATTTTCTTCGATGGTAATCAAGCGCCCCGACACGCAGGCGGCATCCAAGATCGTCCCGGCATCCAACGGCTTGACGAAGCGAGCATTAATAACACCTACCTCAACGCCCTCCTGGGCAAGCAATTGGGCCGCTTCCCAGGCGACGCTAACCATCGAGCCGATCGCCGCAATTGTCGCATCCTTGCCTTCACTTAAAACTTCCGCTCGGCCAAGCTCGATGGGAGATCTGCCTTCGGGAAGCCGGTCGTCGCTCGCCCCGCGTGGATAGCGCATGGCCGAGGGCATGGCGTCGTAGTCTTTCATCCAGGCCGTCATTTGCCGAAGCTCGGTTGTGTCACGGGGGGCCAGAAGGACGATGTTTGGAATGAAGCTGAGAAATGAGATGTCGAAGGCGCCATGGTGAGTGGGGCCATCATCTCCCACCAGGCCTGCCCGATCCATGAAAAACCGAACCGGAATCTTTTGCAGGCAGACGTCATGGAGCACTTGATCAAAACCTCGTTGAAGGAAGGTGCTGTAGATGGCGCAGAACGGTTTGACTCCACCCGCCGCGAGTCCGGCGGCAAATGTGACGGCGTGTTGCTCTGCGATTCCGACGTCGTAATAGCGGTCAGGGTAGAGCTTGCTGAATTTAGTGAGACCGGTTCCGTCCGGCATTGCGGCCGTAATCGCAACGACCTTGGGATCATTCTCTGCACACTCGACGGCGGCATCACCGAAAGCTTGGGTGTAGGTAACCGGGCCAGCGCCTTTGGCCATCTCGTTCGAATCCAGATCAAACGGCGTCACTCCATGCCACTTGCGAGCATCTTCTTCCGCGACCTCGTACCCTTTGCCCTTGACGGTTATCGCGTGGACAAAGGTCGGACCCTGAAGCTCGCGAACATTCCGAAAAACTTCAAGCAAGGTGAGCAAGTCATGGCCGTCGACGGGCCCGATGTATTCCCAGCCAATTTCCTCAAAGATCGTTCCGGTGTGCTCCGGCGCCAAGTAGTGCGTTATGCCGTGGCGGATACCGGCGGCAACCTTTGTGATTGGCTCCGGCATTTTCTCTATGACTTCTTTAGCCCGGTGGGCCATGTTTTGCAGCCAAGTTCGAGATCGGAGTCGGGCTAGATAGTTTGTAAGAGCGCCCACTGGGGGAGCGATCGACATTCGATTGTCGTTCAACACGACGCAGAGGTCCGTATTGAGTTCCCCGGCATGATTGAGGGCCTCCCAACTCATTCCCGACGCGATCGCGGCGTCGCCCGTCACGGCGACCACGCGTTCCGTTCCGCCCAAGCGATCGCGCGCTTCGGCAAACCCGAGCGCGGCGGATACCGCCGTCCCGGCATGACCGGCGCCGAAGAAATCCAGTTCGTGTTCGTCTCGCTTTAAAAACCCGCTGAGACCTTTGTGCTTTCGCAAGGTGTCGAAACGGTCTAGCCGCCCGGTCAGCATCTTGTGTGGATAGGCCTGGTGCCCTGTATCCCAAATAACCTTGTCCGGGGGAATCTTGTAGGCTGCATACATCGCGACGGTGAGCTCGACGGTTCCCAAGTTGGAGCTAAAGTGTCCGCCCGTCTTGCTTACTTTGTCCAAGATTGCTTGACGTAGTTCGGCCGCTACCTGCAGCAGTTCATTGTCGCTGAACTTGTGGAGATCAGACGGCTGCACGATTTGCGACAATAAAGTGTAGGCAGAAGCCATATATTTATAAACCTTTTGTAAACGTCAACAGTGCCAAATTCGGCTGCAGAAAGAGTTGAAAGTCTAAGCCTCCCAGAAGATCAGCTAGTTTGTTGCGGAAACCGCAATCTTCCCTATACCCGAGCTCGAATCCGATCTCCATAATAGGCTTATAAGCGGAATTGTTCCGCTCAACGTTTAGCATATCCATTTAATAACTCATTAATGTGATCTCTTGTTTGATTAAGGACCCTTTTGGAGTGGCGATCGAGCCCAAAACAATCCTCCTAATAGAGGACAATGCAGATGATGAGCAGCTCACGCTGAGAGCCATGCGACAGAGCGAGGTGCCCAACATCATCCGCGTTGCACGCGATGGCGCAGAAGCGGTCGATCTGCTGTTCGGTGATGGCGCCCGACTGCCAGATCTCGTGCTGATGGATCTGAAGCTGCCCAAGATTGGCGGTTTGGAATTACTCCAGAAGATACGAAAGAATTCGGCGACGGCAAGCCTCCCGATTGTCGTGCTGACCTCGAGCGATGAGGAGAGAGACATTGCGGAGTGCTACCAGAGTGGAGCAAATTCTTACATCCGTAAACCGGTCGACTTTGAAGAGTTCATGGATGCCGTACGGCAACTCGGCCTGTACTGGCTTGGGATGAACCGGCCATCACGACACGCTTAAAGACTGCTGCCAAGCGCGAAGGCATTCGCCAGGTGAGTGCAGAGTGGGCGGCAACAATTCAAACACGTCGATCCCTTCCCAGAGCCCTCGGTCGAGGCCTCCATCTCGGACTTCGAATTCCAAACCCTTCCCGCCAATTCGATCGCCATTCTCCAGTTTGTGTCCCAGGAGAGCGCTTTGGGCGAGACTCATCAAAAGGGACTCCGCGAGGGGAACGTCGGTGATCTCCAAGCCCAGCATCTCGATTTCATGGAGCCCAAACTTCTGCATTCCCAAAGTGAAAAGGTGGACGCCGGATTCACTAGCCCGGTGGGAAAGCCCAACAACTTCGCGAGCGTCGACAAGGGGATCCGCACGCAGGGGTTGGCGCACCTGCTCGGGAAGCATATAGCGACGGGCAATCGGGTCCGCGACGACGCCGTCGGTGAGTTCGGCCAAAGTCGAACAGAATTCTAACGCGAAGTCGATCGCGGGATATACCATCGGGTCGTGAGATTCGAACGTTACTTGTCCGATTAGCCAGGTCGCGCGGATTCGGACTAGAAGCTCCTCATCAAGCTCCTTGGCAAGTGCGCTGCGCAAGAACGGATCAGGATCGAATCCAGCTTCCTCTTTGCTCAAAACCAACAGTTTAAGTACCGTCTTCTGGTCCTTGCTGGCGATTGCGTAAGCGCCCCGCTCCAATGGCTTGCCCAGGGAATCTTTGGAGGCATCTGAGGCAAGCGGAGCTCCAAACCCCTCTACCGCGCCGCCCTGCCCTTTCGGGTTGATGATGGCGAGCATCGGCGGCATGACCGGTTTGCTCGAGAGCACGGTCAAATAGAACCCGCGGTTGATGCCAAAGCCAGGAGTTTTTGGCTTTCGAAACGAGAACGACCTCACTTTGCCGCCGCCTTCTTTCGTTCTCTCTTCGCCGCGGTTGTGGTGGGTTGCGGTTCCGAGGCGATCAGGGACGCATTCAACACCCTTCTCCACATTCCAGGGATCCAGCCGATCGGCCATGCTCCCAACGACCTCGTCCAGGAAGCCTTTATTGGCGGCACCTCTTTTTCATACAGGTTCCGCGCCGTCCAATCACTGGCCGAACCCTGATTGTAAGCAACCATTCCCATAGGATCGAGAGCCTCTAAGGCCGTGGCGGGGCCGGGAGCGATCTGCCCCCCGGCTGGCGTCCAAATGCGAACGTAGTGCTTGTGAAAGCGTTTGCCCAACTGACGGAACCACTGTGTCACTTCCTCGCCGGAAAAGAACACCACGTAGCAACTGCACATGAGGAATGCAAATAGTGGAATGTTCATGCTGTACTCGATGAACGCATGCATACCCAATCCGGCCAGGAGAACCCATTTTCGAAGCGGCTTATAGAAGACGAGCGTGCCCAACGCCAGTTCGATTGCCAACGTGCCGTAGGTGCTGATGTAGATAAACGGCGGGCTCTCGATGAACGGCGGGACCCAAAATCGGTCGAATTCATTGAGCCTGGCGGGATACCACGTGGCCGTCCCATCGCGCCACATGTCGCCCCTCATCTTATGCCAGAACGTGGTGAAGTAGACGATCGCCACGTTGTACGCCATGAGTCGCTGTGACCAGAGCGAGACGGTTGGCACGACGGGAGCGATTCTTCCTTTCCAAAGGCCAATGACACGGTCCAACGAGCAGGCCAAACCGCAAGGCGCCATGACGAGGTAGAGAGTCATCACGCGCAATATCGTGTCGCCACCATGAAGAATGAAGCCGTTCCGGATATGGAAACTGACCATGCCCACGGCGAGGATGATTGTTGAAACCCGTGTCCAGAGTCCAAGCATCGTGGTGATGGCGGCAATAACCGTGAGGACGTACAGGAAGATCGCAAACGGGGTGCTTTCCCCCAATCCGAAATATCCCAGGATATTGATGCGGGGCACATCAAAGGGCAGCATCAAGGGGTAACCAAAAACGGTGGAGACGCCTGAGATGTCGGGCATCTTTCGCATCGCGATGCTGTGAGGTACGTAGCCTTGCTCAGTGAACCACGCATCGAAGTCCACCGAAATCATAAGGAAGTTGACCACCGCCCAGAAGCCAATGAATATCCTCACAACGCCCAAAGCAACCGGGGAGCCATGGCCGAACCAGTATTCGTCGAGGTTCTTTAACCAGGTCTTCAACGATCCAATCCTTTGTCGCGTCGGAGCTTAGCCTGATCCACTCGATAAGTAAAGAAGGGGACGACAGTGTAGTTGGGGTTCCAAGGCTGGCCCGGCGCTTCGATGGTGTCGAAGAATCGAATCAGCGTGACCTCGACCGGTGGATTGGAGGGGTCGTTGAAGTTTTCAAATGCGATGCGCTGGGCGACCGACGGCCGGATATAGGATTGGTCATCGCCATTGGCGTTTTCGTAGAACTTTCGATACCGCTCCTTGATGTATTTGGCGGGAATGGGATAGTCATACACCCGCGGATATTTGTGCCGCTTTTTGGTCCCATCCTTAAACACAACGTCGGCCTCCAAATACAAGTCGACGTTGGCTGGATTGGGCGAGAACATATCCCAAAACTGCCAGAAGCCGGTGACTCCGGGGTAGTACATCAAAGGAGAACCTTTCAAGTATTTCCAGTTGAGATACAGGGTGCCTTCCGTGACGGTCTCACTGAAGCTGCGGACGAAGGTTCGGGCGTCGTTGGTTTGAATTCCAAGTTTGGCCGTGCCGTTCATGTACGGCTTTTTGGGATACGGAAGGGACCACATCGTGATGCAGACAAGATGGAAACCCACAAACAGCTTTATCCATAGGGGAGCGTTTTTCGCGGGACGCTTGGTCGACATGGTTCGCTGCCTCCATTATGAGACGTGGCGAGAGGCATAATCGTTAATCGGCAGGAAAGCGTCGATACTTGTTAAGGACCGAAATGAAAGCGCTGATAGCAACCGTGATCTTCTTGGTGAGCCTCCAGGCTCCAACATATGACCTCATCTGGAAGCCTAAAGCCGGGATGAAAGTGGCCTACACTCTGCGGGCGGAAGGCAAGCTGCTGGAAGAAGATTTGCTCGTGACTTCAGACGTGGATTTGCACGTGAAGCAGGTGGAAGCGAACGGCGATTACACGATGGGCACCACTTTCAAAAACGGGACGTTCAAATTCGGCGCCGAATCTGAAAAGATGCCCGACGGACCCGAGGAAGTCGAGAAGTTCAATCGGCGCGGCGAAGAGTTGGACAAGGACAAGAAGAAGCAAGCGGGCGAAGATGACCCCGACATGTTTAGCGAAATTCTCGGGCGCGCCGCGGAAATTCAGCCGCCAACCAAGCCTGTCGCCGTTGGCGAGACGTGGACGCACGAGTTTCCCGAAGATAAGGCGATGAAGCTTCCCAAGGCAATCGGAACCTACAAGATTTTGGAAGTTAAAGATAGCAAAGTCGTTGTTTCGCTGCAGTACGCGGAACAATCCGTAGAGGATCCCACCACGGCCACAGGAAAACTCATTCTTTCCGATGTGGACTTCCTCCCGTTAAGCTTGGAAAGCGACGTAAAGAACGTGCGTTTTCATGATGGCGTTCCGCCGGGAAATGTCCGCCTGACCATGAAAGTGAAATAGCTACTTGCGTAGCTTGTAGCAGTTGCGACAGCGGGCTTCATAGGATTCTGTGGCGCCAATCAAGATGATCGGGTCGTCGCGATGGGCAGGCTTCCCGTCGATCTGCCGATAGGTATGGCTCGCAAGTTGCCCACAGTTGGCGCAAATCGCACGTAGCTTCAGGACCTCATCCGCCAAAGCGAGAAGGCGGGGCATGGGTCCGAATGGCTCGCGTCGAAAATCCTGATCCAGGCCCGCACAGATCACTTGTTTGCCTTTATCTGCCAACTCCATGGCCAAGTCACAAATCGAGTCATCGAAGAACTGCGCTTCCTCGATAAGAATCACCTGGGTGTTGCGCTCAAGTTTGGCCCGAATGTCGGCAACGTTTTTGACCGTCACCGCTTCGTGGTCAACGCCCATGTGGGTCACGACTTTGGTTTCGTCGTAGCGGTTATCGATGAGTGGCTTGAAGACTTGGACTTTACGCTTGGCATAGAGCGATCGGCGGGCCAGCCGAATCAATTCTTCGCTCTTGCCGGCGAACATGGATCCGCAGACGACGGTTATGGAACCAGGGGAACGTTGGGAAGTCGGCACGATTACTCTTCGTCAAATTCGCCGGCCATGTCGGCTTCGAACATTTCTTCCATATCATCGCTCATATCTTCGTCCATCGCCTTGCCCATCTCCCGAACCATTTCACGCATGGCCGTGGGGCTGTCCGGCTCTCCCATCATGTCCAACTGATCCGCCATCGCATCCACGCGATCATCCTCGTTACGATAGCGAGCAAAGCGACTTACGAGCTTGGCATTGCGCTCGCTTCCGCAGTTCGGACACTTGGATGGTGAAGTGTCCGCTGTCATCCCGACAAGGTCCGAAAACTTCTTGTTACAGTCCAAGCAGCGAAACTCGAAAATGGGCACGTCTCTATTTTAGATGCTGAAGCGTCCGGGCCATTTATCACCAAAATGGTATTCTCCAGCCAAGCTTGTTTCCGAAGGCTTCTCGAGTTACCCGGACCTTTGATGCGCAAGCAAAAAACCAGTTTTTAAAGACAACCTTATGCCATCCAATCAACATAAAAATCGTCGTTCTCCCAACCCCCGACGCCCCATCCGCAAGACGCCAGTCTCCAATAGCGGAAATCCGAAAGTCGAGATTGTTGTCAACGTCTCGAACCGCGAAACCAGGATCGCGATGCTCGAAGATGGGCAGCTTATGGAGTACCGCGTCGAGCGAGAAGAGCGGGTAGTCGGATCCATCTTCAAAGGAATTGTTCAAAACGTGCTTCCGGGAATGGATGCCGCATTTGTGGACATCGGCTTGGAGCGAAACGCCTTCCTCTATGTCGCGGACATCATCCCCGATGAAGGTAACGGCGACAACAGCCCCGCCTCCCTTAAACGAAGTGAGCTTCGACGGCGCAAGATCAAAGACCTTTTGAAGCCTGGCCAACAGGTGATGGTCCAGGTCACCAAAGGGCCGAGGGGAACCAAAGGCGCGCGCGTCAGCACCCGAATTGCCTTGCCTGGACGATACGTCGTTCTGATGCCCGAGGCCAACAATGTCGGCGTGAGCCGAAAGATCGAAGAACGATCGGAACGAGAAAGGCTGCGCCGCATTGGCGACAAAATCGTGCCGAACGGCTTTGGCCTTATCCTCCGGACTGAGTGTGAGGGACGCACAGAAGCCGAGCTCAAAGCCGACATCGCCTACCTACAAGGGCTGTGGGCCGACGTAATGAAGACCGCGAAACGACTTCGCGCGCCGGCTTGTGTTCACAAAGACCAGACGTTGCTGTTCCGGACGGTGCGCGACATGTTCGGCGACGAGATCACGCAAATGGTGATCGACGATCCCGACGAGTACGAAAAGGTGCACCTGATGGCGGGAATGGTCGCCCCATCCATGCGCGACAAGATTCACTTGTACAATTCGGACGAACCCATTTTCGATCGCTTTGGCATCGAAAAGGAACTGGAACGTCTGCTGCAGCACAAGGTGCCGCTGCGATCGGGCGGGTCGCTCGTCATCGACGAGATGGAAGCGTTAACCGCTATCGACGTCAACACCGGCAAGCACGTCGGGACCACGTCGCTCAACGAGACCATCTTGAAAGCCAACCTGGAAGCTGCCGACGAGGCGCTTCGCCAGCTTCGGCTGCGAGACATGGGCGGAATCATCGTGGTCGACTTCATCGACATGGAGTCGGCGGACGACAAGAAGAAGGTTCTCACCCACTTTTCTGATGGCCTGGCAAGAGACCGCGCCCGCACCCGTGTGGGCCGAGTTTCATCCCTTGGATTGGTGGAAATCACCCGAAAGCGGACTGGCGAATCGGTCACGCAGGAGATCACCGAGATCTGTCCGATGTGCGAGGGCGTGGGCCGCATCAGCAGCAAGGAAACGGTAAGCCTCTGGATCGAGCGGGATATGTGGCGCAAGCTGTTCGAACCCGGCAACGCCTTCCTGGTGGAGTGCCACCCGGCCGTGGTGGAAGCTCTCATTGGGCTCGACGGCGAAAATGTGGAGGAGTTGGAGCACGAGATGCGACGCGGCATCTACATCCGCGCCAACTTCGACATGGAGTACGAAGAATACGAAATCCGGTCCGGCACGATCGAGGAATTCGATCGCGCCCAGATGGGTTATCGTCGCGCACAGGTGTTGGAGTGCAACGTTCGACGCTCCGCCTTCGACAACGTGAACCGAATTTGCGGCTGGACCGACAACGGGTACTTCGTCGAGCTGATCGACGGAGCCGAGTTCATCGGGCACCGCGCCAAGGTCTGCCTGCAGGATATTCGCCGCTCGTATGGCGTTGCCGATGTGATCATGCCCGGCGTCGGCTCAGTTCGCTAGGCATTCGATATGGGCCCAGCAACCCGCTGGCCCCAGATTCCGTCTGGCTGGATATGAACGATCTTCCCGAAATCGTTGCTGCTTTCGCCATGTTTGGTGTGGCCGTAGTCTGCCCGTTGGTTTGGATGCTCATCAAGCATCAGCGCGCCATGGCTGAGATCATGCACCGCTCGGCCGGGCAGGACACGGAGCGCCGCATCCTAGCCCTGGAAAGGGAAGTGATGGACCTGCGCGCCGCCCACCACGAGCGCGTCCTTCGGGAGCTGGACGAGCCGCAGCAGCTTCGCAACCGGATCGAGTAGTCCTCAGTCTCCGGCTCTTCGGCTGTTTAGGAGCCAAAGACCTGCGGCGGTCATCAGGATTCCGGCAATTCCCACTGCTATGTAAGCCGCCTTTGCGGCGGGATCCACATAGAAATAGTGAAATGGCTCCGCATTTTGCCGGAGAAGGCTTAATAGAACCACGGGATAACAAGCAACGCAAACGGAGGCGACGCCCATTAGAACCAAGAACAATGCAAGTGGTTTTAGACTCATGGTGCCACCGAAGCTTCCGATAGAATTCCGCGATACAATCCTCAATAATGCCATGAGTACAGACGCAAAGCTATTCCGAGCGATTGCAATCGCGGCATTGCTGTCCTGCGTGACCCTGCTCACCGCAAACTTTGCGCTTTCCGGCGAGAAAAACGCGCAAATCGACTTCATCCAGGCGATGCTAATCTTAGCCTCGTTGGGCTTGGCCGTGGCATCCTTTATCGGAGCTCTCACGATGCTTTTGATGCGACGCCATCTTCGAGAAAACTCTGCCCTTCTTGCCGTGGCATTCCTCGCCTCGGTCACCACCCCACTCCTTTACATCTTCGTAGTCGCGACGCCTAGCTAACACGTCCTCGCGAGTGGAACGATGAGCTCGGCTCGTTCGGGTTGTTCGGTTGGGGCTGTGGAACTACAAGCGGGTGAGATGGTTCGACTCCGCGGCTTAGAACACTCTGGGCAGCCTAGCAAGTGGGCCGACTCTCGCTCACCATGACGTGTACATCCTAACTTGTAACACACGTTATCTAACTTGTAACACACGTCATCCCGACCAGAGTCCGCCCACACGCTTTGTTTCTTAGAGTGCGGATAAGCGGCGGAGCGGAGGGATCTCACCCGGTTGTCGTCGGCCAGGAGACGGCAAACTACACTTCATCTAACCACGAATTCACCCGTTGCATTTTCGTACTCGCATTCCAGAAAACTTCTTATCATTCCCATCATC
>JAFAFM010000051.1 GCA_023423495.1 Armatimonadota bacterium | reverse complement strand
CTCGTCGTCTCCTGGCCGGTTTTGTCGATCAGGATGGACCGGATGCTGTAGCGGCTATTGTCCGAAGTCTTAATAGCATTGAAGTCGCCCGCCATAAGCACGCCTTGAATAAGGCTCGCTCCGGTTGGATCGACGAGGACAGCGCCAGCGCCACTGGAAACGCTCCACTTGTTGATGTGGGTTGTCCAGTTGCCGCCCGTGATTCCAACCATGCCAATTCCCCAGAAAGTCAGGTTATCGACAGGATCGATTTCCATCCCGAAGTAGTCGCCCCATCGGTTGAAACCTGCGCCACCATAAGCACCGGCCGAAGTTGCAATGACCTGAGGAGCGCCCATCGTTCCGAGCGGATCAGCGGCAAATCGCACAGAGATGCAGGTGTCCGGGTTCGTAGAGCCGTTATTGCGGCTGTAGATCAGGGAGATGTCGCCCGCGGCGTTCGTGTTGATCGCCGGCATGTGCGTATTGGTTCCCGCAAGTAAAACATCGCCGGATTGGCGCAGTGCAGGGGTTCCCGAAGTGGGCCAGTTGTTCACGGCAAGCTCGTACCAGCGAGCCTTCATACGACCGTCGTTTGCCTTTGTGGTGTGTGCCGTAACCAAACGACCACCGCGGAAATGCGCGTTGTACAGTCGTCCGTCCAATCCATCCAACTGTCGGCCGTTCCCGGAAGGAACGTCGGAAGGAAGAATATAAGTTGGAACGGTCACGTTGGTCTTGATCATTGATGGGGTCCCCAACAGATTTGTCATCGCGACCATCGTGAGCGTAGAAGTCGAAGAAGCCGCAACACCGTAAACGATTGCTTGCGAAGCATCCGCCGTTCTCGCCATTTGCAGGGTGAAAAGGGATGTGTCTTTAAAGTAGCTCGCTGTCGCGTTGCCGCCAGTCAAAAGGGGCGCCTTTGGTATCACAGCGACGGAAGTGAATACTCCACTGGCGCTGCCTCCCAGAGGAAACATGTTGCCTGTCAAAACCAGGGCATCCTTGTTCATTCCAAAGCCGGGGTAGTCCAGCCACCAAGTGTTGCTGCCTTCTGTCACCTTGGCTTCGATTCGATACTTGTGCCACGTACCATTGGGGTCGGCGTCGTCCGAAACCGCCAGCAGGAACTTGCTGTCAGCATCGCCCAGTTCAAGGAACAGAACGTAAAAGCGCTGAGATAGTTTGTCGAAGTAGCATTTGGGGTCGAACGTGAAGTCAGAAGTAACCCCAATTCCACTGAAGAATCCGGTTCCGTCGCCAGGTTGCTGGAATGTCTTCAGGCCAGTTGCTTTGTTGAAGAAAGCGACGTCGCTATTAACGACCGCCACAACATGGTTTGGCCCAACCGCCAAGTCTGGATCGGGAGGAACAAAACCCGTGAACCCGATTCCGGGGAATTGTGCACGAAGCTGGGCGTTTTTCTTCGTAGTAACTCCGCCTGGCTTAAGGTTATTGGCCACGCCTGCGGGAATCACCTTGGGGGTGGAGTTCGGCGAAAGGGGCCGGGCAGTAAACTCGAACCTTTCCTTGATCTGCGGAGAGAAGTCTCCTGTATTGAAGGCGACGCCGGGACCTGTATTTAGCTGGCGATACGGTTCGATCGTCGACCCGCTGCCAGACTGACTAAGAGAAGTCGCAGCGAGCGCTCCAATCAAGAGCGTCGCGGACCATTTTATAAAGCGAATTTCCATGGCATTCTATCGTGATGGCGAGGTTTAAGTCTTGAAGACGGGTTCACCTGCGGTATTCAGTTCGCAGCTGCAACCAAATTGTCCCCAACAATTTCGTCGATCATATAGTATCGCACACATCGACAATTCTTGGAAGAAGCATCAAGATGTGCACAAATAATTCCCTGTGACGCAGAAACACGCCCCAGGGAATTAACGAGATTAGTTACTGAAGTTTTCGCGTGTCGAGACCTGGACGAAGCCAAGTTGGAGTTCAAATGCTCCCTTCGGCCACGTACGAGGTACGCGGTTCGGGCCGATCGCCCGGATACCCATCCGCAGGTTTCCACCCGAAACGTACTTCGTCAGATCCTTCGGAAGCAATAAACGCTCGCGCTTTGTGCCGGTTGGCCGAAGAGCGAATGCCTTGATCAGCACATATTTACTCTTCGTGTAATCCCAAAGGAAAACCTGGCCGCTGCTTCCGCTCGCGCCGTTCGCCTCGATCAACGCTAGGGATTCGCGAAGGTTGTTCGCAGGACCGTTGAATGCAATGTCCACCACAGCACCACCAACCTGACCAAGATTTGTGGGGGCGGACGTCACCGCGAAGAAGTTTTCGTCGCTGAGATTCAGGTCAGTCGCAACGCCGGCCGAACCAGCTCCGGTCCAGATGTCGACGGCAGTAACGTCACTGAGAGTCGCTGATCCGGGGTCCAGGGATTGAATCGCTTTGAAAGCATTGACCCTCCCAAACTTGAAGAAGTTGCCGGGGACGGGATCGGTCGTCGATTCCAGCGCTTGGCGAATTTGGACATTGGTCGTTCCCGGAATTGCTTGAGCCCAAAGAAGGGCGACGACGCCTGCTACGAGCGGGGTCGACATCGATGTGCCATCGAAATTTGCATAACCGCCGGTGATGGTGCTCAAGATGTGCTCACCTGGAGCGCAAACGTCAACCCAATCGTTGCCAAAGTTGCTGAAGTCCGACTTCACGTCGTTCGTTCCGGTTGATCCAACGCAAATGACGTTGTCAAAGGCGCCGGGGAAGAATTGGTTGTTAATGTTGTCGTTGGCCGCACCTCCTACAAGAACAAGGCCCTTGTTGAAGGCGTAATTGATCGCATTACGCTCGGTCGTCGATTCAAAGTAAGCGCCATAGCTCATGGAGATGACCTTGGCGCCGTTATCTGCGGCATGGATGATTGCCGCGGCAGAAACTGCGTCCGTCGCGTTCGGGAAGATCTTCAGAGGCATGATCCGCGAATTGAATCCCGCTCCGGCCACGCCTTTGCCATTGTCCGTATCGGCGGCAGCAATCCCCGCACAGTGCACACCGTGATCGTCGGACGCAGTCGGATCGTTGTCGTTATCTGAGTAGTCGTATCCGGGCACGATCTTGTTTACGAGGTCCTCGTGATTGAGATCGATGCCGGTGTCGACGATCGCAATGATGACGTTGGATGAACCCTTGCTAATATTCCAAGCCTCAGGGCACTTCACTTTCTGTGGCCCGTACTGAGTATTGAATTGGGAGTCGTTTGGATTGTAAAGAAGCTTCTTCTTGGCGTTCTTTTCCGCGTACTCCACGTTGGACATGCGCTGGTAATAAAACACAGCGTCATCCAGTGACATTCCGCTCGGAATGCGGATGTGGTTCACTCCGATGCGAGGAATGACCCGAAGATTCCGGGCGCCAATGGCCCGGTTCGCCAAATTCGCATAATACGTTGAGGCGGACGTCGTTCCCTTGAACTTGACGAGAATTTCATCCGGCACGAATTCAACGCTTGGACTCTTCTGGCCATGTACGATCGCGCCCAATAGCGCCATCGCCAACGTGGCCAGGATTTTTCTATGAAGACCCATAGATCCCTCCTTCAATAAGTAAAGCCTACACCAATGACCAAAATTTGTCCTCGAAATGTTCGAAGCTTCTTCGGGTAGAGTCACCCTATGCTGAACATTGAGCAGCAGGAAGCGCTGTCCAAGGCTCGAGGGAGACTGGACGCTATCGGAGGTCATCTTTGACCAGCCTCGACTCCTGTCTGAGATAAAAGATTTAGAGGAGCAATCCTCACAAGCCGACTTCTGGGATGACCCAAGCGCGGCTAACAAAACTTTTCAAAAGCTTTCCCGCTTGCGCAATATCCTTGCGCCCCTGAAGGACCTTCAAAAGACTGAACGGGACATTGCGGAGCTTTATGAGATGCTTCGCGAAGACCCCAGCGAGGAACTCGAGCGTGAGGCCGACCAAATGGCGATCGCTTTTCTGAAGGAAGTGGATGCCTATGAGCTTCGCACCCTTCTGAACGGCGAACACGATGGGCGTAACGCGTTGCTCGAGATCAACGCCGGCGCGGGTGGTTCTGAAGCTTGCGACTGGGCATCAATTTTGTTCCGGATGTACTCCCGATGGGCGCAGCTTCGGAACTTCAAGCTCGAAATCTTAAGTGAGACCCCGGGGGACGTCACCGGTTACCGTTCGATCCAGGTTTTGGTATCGGGTGAGAATGCTTATGGCTACCTCAAGGCCGAAAACGGTGTGCACCGGCTCGTCCGCATATCGCCGTTCGATGCCGCAGCTCGCCGACATACATCCTTCGCAAAGGTCGAAGTGTTGCCGGAGATCGAGGAATCGGAAGTGAACATCAATCCCGACGATCTCAAGGTCGAAACGCTTCGTGCCGGAGGTGCGGGCGGCCAGCACGTGAACAAGACAGAAAGCGCAGTCCGGATCACCCACATTCCGACGGGAATTGTTGTGGCTTGTCAAAATGAACGCAGTCAGCATGCGAACCGGGCAAGCGCGATGATGGTTTTAATGGCAAGGCTTTCCGAATTGGAGCGAGCGAGCAGCCAGGAAAAAATGAAGGAGTACATGGTGAGCGGTCCGGCCGAGTGGGGAAGGCAAATCCGAAGCTATGTCATGCAGCCTTACACCATGGTCAAAGATCACCGAACGGGGTACGAGACCGGCAATGTCACCGGAGTGATGGACGGCGACATCGATGGGTTCATCGAGGCATTTTTACGGCAAAAACCCGACGAAGATGCATTTGTGGAGTAACTCTTTTTAACAAACACTTCACATTTGGCTCAAAATTTGTCATAACTAGGAATTGAGGCCCCGTGCTGATTTGCTCTCCCCTTTTGCGGCATTGGCGGCCTCTTTTCTTTTTCGAACCTCACCTTATGTTTCGCGTCGTCATGACGTATACATCCTGAGGTAGCTTCTCTCCAATGCTGAACGCAGTGCTTCTCTTGACCGCAGTCCAGACATCCTTGTCGCCCATGCTTCCGGCGGGCGCAAACCCGGATGTTCATGTCGCCTTTCAAGCGGTGGCCAAGCAAACGGTCGAAGGTAAGTTTGACCAGGCAAAGGCAAACCTGCGGTTGGCTCCATCTTTGGCGGTCACCTATCACTGGGATGTCAAGAACCTTCCCGCGAACCTGGCTCCGGAATGGGACAAAATTCGCGCCGAAGCTTTCCGCAATTTGAGCAACCGCATTCCGGGGCTGACGTTCAAGCCAAGCGCCACCCCGGCCATTCGCTTCTCCTTCGAAAGGTCCTTGGCGGAGGATCCCACAACCGGACTGCCACGAGGCATCGCAGTTTTCTTTAGCGAAAATCCCGGAGAGCCTCGCATGGAAGCCGTGATCGGACTTGATCGGGGAAAACCAACGGAGAAGACAAACGCAGTTTCTCTCTACAACGAAATCGTCTTTGCGGTCGGTAGCTACCTTGGACTTAACAGCACCCCGTTTCTAGGGTCGATAATGGGCCGGTCGGACCTCCAAATGCAGTATCGATCCAATCCCGACCCCAACGAACTCTCAAATATTAACGCGATCCAGGCGGCAGTGAAGAGGCTGAAGGAAGCTGTTGACAAGAAGCAAGCTGTAACTCCAGCCATCCCGAGCGTTGGTTTCGATCCCATTAAGATCGAGAAGGGACCTGTGATTCAGGGTGCACAACTCGAATTCAGCGTTCAAGTCTCAAACCTGGGTAACGCCCCCCTATCCTTCAAAGTGATTCCCGATTGTGGCTGTGTCACGGCAGGATCTGCTCCTTTGGTCCAGCCAGGGACGTCGGTGGCAGTTCCCATGAAGGTGGATACATCCGAGATCGTGGGTGAACTGAACCGTCACATCATCCTTATCTCGAATGATGCGGAGAATCCCATCC
>JAFAFM010000012.1 GCA_023423495.1 Armatimonadota bacterium | reverse complement strand
TTAGGTTCTCGGTGCCATCAGAGGCGACGCCCGTTATGGTTCCCGACTGAGTCTTGATGACGCCAACCAGAACAGGTTGAAGCTTGTAAGCGCCGTTGCCGGTCTTAATAAGCGACTTGTCGACGTTGAAGTCGAGGAGAAGGGACTGAACGGCATTTTCAGCAAGAGGGGCGTTGATGTTGACCTTGATGCCCGTGTTCTTCGCACTGGGAATGTTCACGTCATGAGTTCCATCGGAGTCAGTGACCGTGGCCGAACTGGGGAACAGTCGGATTTGCGTGTAGTTCCCGGCCGGAAGCGTTGCGGAGCCAAGGAGCATGTCCTCGTCGGTCAGATCCATCAGATTGACGGATTCGTCCACGAGTGGAATTTCAACCCATTCGCCATCGACATGAGCTTCAAGTTTGCTAAATGTAATGTCGATAGCAGTGATCGTGGGATCTGGTGCATCCGCCAAGCGGATGTTCATCGTGCCGGTGCCATCGCCACCGCTGCCTGAGGAGCTGCCGCCACCGCCGCAGCCTAAAACAAGTGCCGCTAAGGCGACGACTGGAAAGAACAGTTTTTTCACTTTGATATTCCCCTTAAAGCTATAAGACTTGTGAGCTTAACCGTGATAGACGAAGTCACGTATTTCACAGGTTCCATGAGTGTCCACTCTAAATCCGTAAGTCTAATTGCTAGAAAATGATCGGTCAACAGTAACGTACTTCACACTGACGTTTGACGCATCGTAATACCCGCCCTCGCCATCTCATTCTTCAACTGCTCAATGGTGTAGTCGCCATCGTGTAGGATGGAGGCGAGGAGCACGGCGTCAGCATGACCGAGCGTCACGGCCTCGATGAGGTGTTGGGCATTGCCGGCGCCGCCGCTGGCAATCACCGGGACGCCAACCGAATCGCTCACCGCCCGGGTTAGCTCGACGTCGTATCCTGTCTGGCTTCCATCTCCGTCCATGCTGGTCAGCAGGATCTCCCCCGCGCCAAGGTCGCCTGCTTGCCCTGCCCACTCCACAGCATCCATGTGCGTATTGTTTCGACCACCGTGCGTATACACTTCCCACTTGCCCAGAGAGGCTCGCTTAGCGTCGATGGCGACGACAATACACTGGGAGCCGAAGTTCTCCGCACCGGCCCGGATCAGCTCGGGATCCTGAATGGCCGCGGTATTCAGGCTGACCTTGTCCGCCCCAGCATGCAAAGCATCCCGAATCTGATCTACCGACCGAATTCCTCCTCCGACGGTGAAGGGTATGAACACCTGTTCGGCGACCTTTGCGGCCAGCTCGACTACGGGCGTTCGGCCCTGTGAGGAAGCAGTGATATCCAGAAAAACCAACTCGTCGGCGCCGCTGTCCCCATAAAACTTGGCCAATTCCACGGGATCGCCGGCATCTCGGAGTCCGACAAAGTTGACGCCCTTGACCACCCTCCCATTCTTAATATCCAGGCAGGGGATGAGGCGGATGGAAGTCACTGCGTCTGCACCCGCAGAATTCGGACTTCAGCTCGATTCTCTTTCGGGGGAGCAATCTGCAGTCGGAACAGATCGTTGTAAGCTTCAACCTCGATTTGATCGGGAAGGCTGCCCGCATCCCAAATCTTGTCGGCTGCATCCTCGATGAGTCCGGTCACAAGCAGCCGTTCGTCGGAGTTCACATCCGCCGTGGCAAGCTCAGTGATGCCCTTCTTCACGAGGCCTCGCGTCTCCACCCGGCCACCGTCTTCGGTTCGACGCCAAATCACGTTGATATGCATGTCGGGCCGGCGAGCATTGCGATCCTTCAGCCCGCCTTTGAATTCCTCCATCGTCATCAGCTTTTCGGCAGGCACATCGAATACGGCTTTGCCATCGGCCAGCTTGCAGTAGGCATAGGCCAGGAAGGGAAGCAGTTGAAGGTGGGAGTCGGAATTCAGCTTTTCCTCACTGATGTATCGAATCTTCACCAGGGCTTGAGATTCTGCCATCGCCCGCAGGACCTCTGCGGTTGGCTCGATGTGCTCGTCGAACAGGTCTGGCCGGAACAGGTGGGCGTTCTTAGACCGGAGGACCAAGCTGATGTGTAGGCGGATATCGCTGAACAGCAATCCTTCTTGGGGGCCAACCGGACTGTTGCCTTGCAGCACGAGATTCATGACCTCGTCCTGCTTGGGGAGTTGGGTTCCGGGGATGTACACCCAATATTCGGTCATGGCAAAGTACTTTTGCCCTTTGAATCGCTGGTGCAGAGTCAAAACCACAAAAGCGACGAGCACGCCAAGTGCAATACCGATAAGAAAGTAGATCAGGGACCTTCTCCTGAGAGCCAGCGCTCCACCAACCGAACTTCTTCCGCATCTTGAATCAGCGGGTAACAAAGGTCGCAAAGTCCAGCTTCGTTGACTCCCCGGCGTTTACATAGCAGGCAGGAGTTTGTCCGACGGGCGCTCATGACAATCGAAGGGCGACTTAGCGCAAATTTGAGTTGGTGGCGTGGGATGCCTTCCGAGTTAAGTCGCTCCACCTCCGGATTTTACTGCCGCCGATCCGATTCTATGCAGGTCGGCTTTCGGCCTGAAGTAAGATTGGAGCTAGCATGCCCCGTTTCTCTTCGTTTTCAACACTTGCGTTTATGCTGGTCGGATCTTCGGCAATGGCACAGCTGCCTGCCCCGAGCCGAGAGCCTCTGATCGGTGCGCGTTCGCTCGCTCTTAGTCCAGACGGCAGCCGTCTGGCCTTCACGTACCAAGGTGATATCTGGGTGGCTCCGTCCAGTGGAGGACGAGCGCTCCCGGTAACCAACCACGTCGAAATGGACGACAATCCCATTTGGTCGCCCGACGGTGAATGGATCGCCTTTTCCTCCAATCGTTACGGTAGCAACGACATCTTCGTTGTGCCGGCTGAAGGTGGCCGGACCCAGCGGCTGACATTGCATTCCAGTAACGACGTGCCCACAGACTGGTCGCCCGACGGAAAGACGATTTTGTTCTCGACCACCCGTGACAGCAATCTGGATGGGATCTTAGGAGTTGATGTCGCGACCGGAAAGAACCGCCAGTACTTCCTGGACAACGTTTCCGTCGACAACCCTCGCTTTTCACCCGATGGCCGAAAGATTCTTTACACGCGTCTAGGCTTCCCATGGACACGCC
>JAFAFM010000002.1 GCA_023423495.1 Armatimonadota bacterium | reverse complement strand
GTTCGGATCCTTGCTGGTCAGCCGCTTGACGAGCTCCTGAACCTGCGGCTTTCGCGAAGAACCACCGACGAGGATCACCTCATCGATATCCGCCGCCTTCATTTTTGCGTCTTCCAGAGCAGTCTTGAACGGCACTTCGCCGCGCTTCATCAGGTCTGCCGTGAGTTCTTCAAACTTCGCCCGCGTCAAGTTATAGTCAAGGTGCTGGGGAACGTTGTCTACCGACGTGATGTAGGGGAGGTTGATCTGGGTGCTGAGCTGGCTGGAAAGCTCGATCTTCGCGCGCTCAGCAGCTTCACGAAGCCGCTGCAAGGCAGCCTTGTCCTTGCTCAAATCGACGCCCTGGTCCTTCTTGAACTCTGCGATTAGCCACTCGACAATTTTGTTGTCGTAGTCGTCGCCACCCAGGTGGCTGTCACCAGCCGTGGATTTGACTTCGAAAACGCCTTCACCAACATCCAAGATGGAAACGTCGAACGTTCCTCCACCAAGGTCGAAGACCAAAATCGTTTCGTTTGCCTTTTTGTCGAGGCCGTACGCCAGCGATGCCGCTGTCGGCTCGTTGATGATACGGAGCACCTTGAGGCCGGCGATCTCCCCCGCATCTTTGGTGGCCTTCCGCTGGCTGTCGTTAAAGTAAGCCGGAACGGTAATGACCGCCTGGTCGACAGTCTCCCCGAGATAAGCTTCAGCATCGGCTTTCAGCTTTTGAAGAATGGCCGCGCTGACCTCTTCGGGCGTGAGATCCTTGTCCAAGGCGGGTACATGGGCCGCGGCCTGGCCATTTTTCCCTGCCTTCACCTTGTAGCTCACTCGGCCCGTTTCATCCTTCACTTCCGCCGTGGTGTGGCCCATGAAGCGCTTGATGGAGCTGATCGTGTTTTCTGGGTTGACGACCGCCTGTCGCTTGGCTGTTACGCCAACCAATCGCTCGCCGTTTTGCTTGAAAGCGACCACGCTCGGAGTGGTGCGGCCACCTTCTGCGTTGGCGATAACAACCGGTTCGCCGCCTTCCATTACTGCAACCACCGAGTTGGTGGTGCCTAAGTCAATTCCTACTGTTCGTCCCATTTTGTTTTAATTCGCTCAAGTCACTTGAGTGCAATGCACTCATGTATGTCTTTCAACGAATATTGTACACGAAGAGTTCCGCGAAAATGGGACTATTCCGGCTGACCGGCAACCCAAAGCCAGTCGTATTCTGAGGAGTCTTCAGCCAATTCATGGCTCACAGGGGACTCCAAAATTTCAAGCAGTTTGGATTCAAGCTCTTCTGCATCTCGAATGATGCGGTCATAGCTTTCTTGATAGAAGGGCGGCCAGCGCTCGCCACTTTTCTTGATGATGGCTTTGCCGACCTTTGCCTTAGCTTTCTCCACGATGTCGCTCAGCTCGTAGGGACGGCCGGCGCTGGACTCGTTCACCGTGAACAAGAGGTTTGTCTCGCCCGGCAAGACGCAAAGTATGACCAAATTCCACTTGCGACCCTCTGGCCGGACGAGCGCTCGGAAAAGCAGGCTACGTTCTGCTTCCTCCAGATCACGCTTGTGGTTGAACGTCACCCAGTAGGTGACATCGTCCGCCCGCCAATGAGGCAGGCGGCCCCGCCAAATGGAAAAGTTTTGCCACTTGCTCACGAAAGAGCGGAGTCGCCTCGCTCGCCGGTGCGAATCCTAACGGCCTCCAGTACTTCACTGACAAAGATCTTGCCATCACCAATTTCGCCAGTTCGAGTGGCTTCTACAATGGCGTCGATCGCCGCCTCGACGTCCTCATCCTTCACCACAACCTCGATTTTGAGTTTCGGCAACAGGTTAACGGCGTACGTGCTACCCCGATATTTATCGGTGCGGCCTAGTTGCCGGCCATAGCCTCGAACCTGTTCACAGGTAAGTCCGTGGATGCCCGCATCCTCCAGCGTCTGCTTCACATCGTCGAGCTTATTCACGCGCACATAGGCCTCGACACGTTTCATGATCAAAGAACGGACGTGGTAAGGACGCTTTTTGAACCCTCAATCCGCTATTTTGGCTAGTTCTTCTTCAGATTGAGGTTCCGCTTCTGCGGACTTCATTTCTCGATATGCCTGGCTCAGCACTCGGTAGGAATGGGAGTTTAACGCCAACAATGACACCGTCAACCCGATCATCCCGGCAACGACGAAGATTAGCGCCATTCCCCGATCCGGACCGGCTCCAAACCACGGACCGATCGTCTTCGCACCCGTGCCGTCAGTCATAAACGGGATCACAAAGTACTGCGCAATCGGGCCGATCAGGAATGCCGTTATCGGCGAGGCGGCGGTCTCCACACTTTGGGCAAAGCCAAACACACGGCCTTGCCGAGCGAGGGGAACGACGCGTTGCAAAATGGTCTGTTCGGCCGCTTCTGCGGCCGGGATCATGGCCATATAGATGAAAATTCCAACTACCAAAAGAACGATCGACGACCTCATTGGGAACAGGATGCAGATCGTCCACATTGCGACATTCACGAGGAGCAACGTTCGGAGAGGGTTGGGGCCTAGTCCTCTCTTTGCAACCCAAATGCCTCCGACAATAAATGCAAAGCTGAGAGCACCCCAGATGAAGCCCCACACTTCCACGGTTACCAGGTTGAGTCCATAGGCATCCATGAGAGCCATAAAGACGCC
>JAFAFM010000331.1 GCA_023423495.1 Armatimonadota bacterium | reverse complement strand
GTCGTTCCATCCGGGTCGCGACCTTCGAGCTTTCCGCTCCAGAGAACGCTGGTTGGGAACGAGCGCTCGGTCGCTACCTGCTCGTCCTGATTGGTGGAAAGAGCCTTATAGCCCGTATTATTGGCTTCCACCACAAGCTTCTCGCCTCGAACGCGGAACTTGACGATGTACGTTTCACCGTCTTCACCGCGGTCCAGACCTATGTCGTTTGCCCCAAGGCCAACGCTCAGCGACTCGCAATAGAGGTACTCTCCTACCAGCCCGGAATCATCCTTGGGCTTTCCCAGTTTGACGAGAACCCGGCCTTGGGCAGCGTCTATGTAGTTCTCGATTAACCCCTCGCGCTTGTTTAAACCTTTAAGCGCATCGGCGACCGACGGCAGGTCGGCCGGCATCATCAACGCCAACAGAATGGGCGACATGGTCACTAGGATAGCGTGACTTCTAGTCGCTTCGCCCAAATTTCAAAACAAGGAGTCCAAGTAAATATGACGGGAAACCCACCGCGCGCGCTTCAAAGCGCTTGCTTTGTCGGAAATCATGTACCTCGGAAATGCGGGATTGCGACATTCACTTCGGACCTTGCGGAAGCAGTCCGCAAACAGGGCATGCCATCGACGGTTGTAGCCCTCAACGATCCCGGTTCCACCTATGAATACCCGGCCGACGTCGTGTACCAAATCCCTGAAAAGCGCGTCAGCAGCTACCGTGCGGCCGCAGACTATTTAAACCTCCAAGAGTGCTCCGTCGTCTGCCTGCAGCACGAGTACGGAATCTTCGGCGGTCCTGCGGGGTCGCACGTTTTACAGCTGTTAAGCAACCTCCGGATGCCGCTCGTCACCACGCTCCACACTCTGCTTGAAGAGCCTTCCAAGGAGCAGTTTGAAGTATTGGAGCAGATCACGCAGCTTTCTCAGCGCGTGATAGTGATGACGGAGAAGGCACGCTCAATCTTGTTGAAACAGACTAAGGTCGATCCGGGTCGCGTGGACCTGATCCTGCATGGAACTCCGGACGTCGTTTATAAGGATCCCAACACACTTAAACAGCAGATTGACGCGGAGGGCCGCGATGTTCTCTTGACTTTCGGATTGCTGTCCCCGGATAAGGGAATCGAGTACGTTATCCAGGGGCTGCCGACCCTGGTCGAGCAAAACCCGAACCTTCTCTACATCGTGCTCGGCGCTACTCACCCGCACGTTCGCGCGCAGACGGGAGACGCGTATCGGAAGGAGCTATATAAGCAAGTCGAGAAGCTTGGTCTGCAAAACAATGTCCGGTTCGAAGACCGGTTCGTAAGCCTGGACGAATTGGTGATGTACCTGCAGTCGGCGGATATCTACGTGACTCCGTATCTCAAGCCCCAGCAGGTGACTTCTGGCACACTAGCCTACGCTTATAGCTGCGGAAAGCCGATTGTCTCAACGCCTTACTGGCATGCAGAGGAATTACTTTCTGACAACCGTGGCGTCCTTGTTCCATTCCGGGATTCTGAGGCCCTTTCACAGTCTATCGGCCTGCTCCTTGCCGACGATCAATTAAGAACCGAGATGGCGACCAACGCTTACCGGAACGGGCGGGCGATGGCTTGGCCGAACGTTGGTAGGGAGTACATCAAGTGCTTCGAGACAGCTATTCAGGACAGCAAGTCTCACCTTCAGAAGATTTATCAAGTGGGGCAGCCGGCCTTCATCGGGTTGGAACCTAGGATCGACTTGCGACACCTGCAGACGATGACGGATGACACCGGCATCATACAACACGCCCTCGGACCGATGCCAAATCGAAATGAAGGCTATTGCGTCGACGATAATGCACGGGCGCTTTTAACTTGTGCGCGGTTGTCCAAGCTCGGATTGTCCAATCTGGTGGAGCGGCTTTCGACGGTGTATCTGTCCTTCACTCACCATAGTTGGAATCCGGAAAGCAACCGATTCCGAAACTTCATGGCTTTCGACCGAACGTGGTTAGAGGAAGCTGGCTCAGAAGATTCTCACGGCCGAGCGGTTTGGGGATTGGGAGAGTGGGTAGCAAGTTCGCTTCCGGTCGAAATGCGCCGGGTTGCTCACCTCGTGATGCAGGACGCAATCTCCTCGATCCCAAGCTTCACAAGTCCGCGCGCTTGGGCTTATGCGCTGATTGGAATTTGCCAGGACACATCGCCGTTTACAGGTGAGTGCTTTGCGCGCGACGTCACTTCAGAGCTAGCCCATCGGCTTAAGGATCTTTATCGGACGAACTATCATGCCAACTGGCCCTGGTTCGAAAGCTACTTGACCTATGACAATGCCCGCCTCTCTCAAGCTATGATCCTAGCGGGACGGACTTTGGAAAACCAGGAGCTGATCCAGATCGGGTTGGAGTCGTTGGATTGGGTTTGCCGACAGCAGGTCGGGGTCAATGGCGAATTCTTCCCGGTGGGAAGCGACGAAGTTTGGCACCGAAATCGGGCCAAGGCGCCCTTCGATCACCAACCACTCGAAGCTTGGGCGGTCGTCGATGCGAGCGTCGAAGCGGCCGGTGTCAGTGACTCGCCTGTTTGGGCGGAAAGAGCGAAATGGGCCGTCGACTGGTTTTACGGGCGCAATCACCTGAGACAGCCGGTCGTCGACATTCGAACCGGCGGATGCCGCGACGGCATCCAACCTGATCGTATGAACGAAAACCAGGGGGCTGAGTCCACGATCGCCTCAATCGCAGCAACAGCAAAGTGGTTGGAATTCGTTCAAAGCGAAAACTGGAAGATCGTGGGGTACGGGAATAAGTGAACTTGAGACATTTAGAAAGAAACGGAGCATTCGCAGACCTATTTCGAAGACACGACGCAAACCCAATTCTGACGGCGCTTGAATGGCCTTACCCGGTCCACTCGGTGTTTAATCCGGGAGCTACTCGGCTCCAGGATGGAACGACGCTGCTTCTCTGCCGCTGCGAAGTGCGGCGTGGGATCAGCCACCTCACGGTGGCGCGGCCCGATAATGGAGTGGACGGATGGAAAATCGACGACAAGCCCACGTTCGAGGCTGATCCTGATAACTATCCCGAAGAATTATGGGGCTTGGAGGATCCGCGGATCACCTACCTCGATGACCTCAAGGCGTACGTGATCGCTTACACCGCATTCACCAAAGATGGTCCGGGCGTCAGCTTGGCCAAAACGACCGACTTCAAGACTTTCGAGCGAATTTGCTTTGCTATGCAGCCAGACGACAAAGACGCCGCGCTTTTTCCGAAAAAGTTCGACGATCAATATGTCTTGATCCACCGGCCCATGAGCGACACCTCGGCAAATATGTGGATTTCCTACTCGCCGGATCTCAATAACTGGGGAGGCCACCGGTTACTTCTGCCTGCGCGTCGCGGAGCATGGTGGGATGCCAATAAAATTGGACTGAACACGCCTCCGATCGAGACCAAGGAAGGATGGCTAGTGATTTATCACGGCGTTCGTCGACACGCGTCTGGAAGCCTCTATCGCTTAGGCTTGGCGTTGTTCGACTTAGAGAATCCGGAAGTGTGTTTGCGCCGTGGACAACCATGGTTCATGGCTCCTGACACACTGTATGAGCGTGAAGGGGACGTACCCAATGTTGTCTTCCCGTGTGGCGTTACCGTCGCGAATGACGAGGACACGCTGCGGCTCTACTATGGAGCCGCCGACAGTTGTATTTGTTTGGCCGTGGCCAGCATCCGGGAGATGCTAGATTGGCTAAACATCCACGGAACCAGCATGGTCGGAACGGCCGCCTGCGAAGCAGAAAAACAGCAATTCGCAACGACGTTCTAGTTCCGAACTTAGAGGTGTCGCTTCCACCAGCTTAGGATTTCACCAAGGCGGTGGAGGCGCAGGTCCGGCGGCCCGCCACGCGACATTCCGTGGG
This sequence comes from Armatimonadota bacterium, assembly GCA_023423495.1. Classification (GTDB taxonomy): domain Bacteria; phylum Armatimonadota; class Fimbriimonadia; order Fimbriimonadales; family Fimbriimonadaceae; genus 55-13. The sequence continues at coordinate 1,278 of JAFAFM010000331.1, read as the reverse complement.
ATGTCGAAACTGGATAACGGACGAACCGGGATTCAATCCCTCGTTGCTGGAGCGCGGTAAACACCTGCTCTCCTTGTTCGATGTTGCAACGCAAGTCCCCCACGGAGTGGATGACCAAAGTCGGCGTTTCGACATTCTCAAAGTAAGCCAGCGGAGATTGCTCCCAAAGCTCCTTGATTTGATCGTAACCGCCCCAAGCGACGCCCTTGAAGTACCCATCTTTATTGAAGGGAAAGTCGCTGCTCCCGGCCATCGAAATCATATTCGAGACACAACGATCGGTAATCGCGGCCTTGAATTCATTGGTATGGCCGATGACCCAGTTCGTCATGTAGCCGCCATAGCTTCCACCAGTAACTCCCATTTGTCCCGGGTGGATGTAAGGCTGATGCTGCATCCACCGGGTGACCGTTTGGATGTCTTCCCAGTCTTTGTGACCCCAATCACCTCGAATCTCGGCGCAATATTGCTCACCGTATCCCTTGGAGCCGCGCGGGTTAGTGTAAACGACGACGTAGCCCGCTGCCGCGAGAACTTGAAACTCGTGAAACAGCGCCCATCCGTATTGGGTGTGGGGACCGCCGTGAATCTCCAGGACGGCTGGATATCGCTTTGGCTCCAGGTAATCGACCGGCTTGATAACCCAACCGTGAAGCCTGCCTTCGGTTCCATCCTTGTTCGGGGTGGATTCAAGCCAAAACTCTTCAGGCTCACTTAGCTTGACCTCGTCGTGGAAGGAGCCATTGAAGTCGGTCAGAACCCGAGGATTCATGCGCCCAGTGGCCAGCTCAGGCTCGATTACAGCTATTTCGGCCATCTTGGTCGCGTGACCGTAGGTTGCCGCCACTCGCTGTCCTTTGACCGCGTGATTGCCGATGGCTAGGCTTTGCCGACCCTCGGTCACAAGCTCGCATCCGCCATCAACCGACACCTTGCCGAGTTGACTCTCACCGTGGTAACCGACCTGAACGTAGAGCGACTTTCCATCTGGCAGCCATTCCAACACGGCATCGTAGGAGGCGTCTCTGGTGTCACTTAGCGTGGCCACGGCGACGTCGTAATCCGTCTTGTCCGTTAGGCAGGTTGGCTCACCACCCTCGGCGGGAACGATATAGACCTTGGTGTTGCGGGTGCCCCATGGATCATTTTCATCGACGTCGCCGGTATAGGCGATTGTTTTGCCATCCGGTGACCAGCGAGGCGTACCCTTCTCACCCTTCGGCAGGCCGGGCAGCTGCCAAGCTTGCCCGTTTAGGTCCACCCTGTATAGCTGATGAT
>JAFAFM010000290.1 GCA_023423495.1 Armatimonadota bacterium | reverse complement strand
ATGTAGGTTCCACCCTGGTTGGTGACGGTTTGATTCAGGGCCTTGGCAACATCGGACAGCTTCACGTAGACGCTGCCGTCGATCATCCGTCCCGGCACGGCCTTGCCGTTAATATTCGTGCGCACGGCCTGCACGCTCCAGACAAGCGCCGCGACCCCGGCCAGTGCGACAAGGCTTACAACTGCTCGACTCTTCATACATCTCTCCCACGCCAGCGACTCGCTGACTGACTTTCCCTATTGTATTGCAGAACCTGGATTGGTGCGAGCGCTAACTTTCGGGGGTCATTCGCATTAAGCCGCCTTGTTTTGAATCGACTAGGAGCCAAACGGAGCCATCGGATGCTTGGTGGACATCTCGAATCCTTCGGAACAGCTTGATCCGTTCCTCCTCCTTCGCGATGCCGTTCTTGAGGCTGACTCGGATAAGTGACATGGAAGACAGCCCGCCGATGAGCGCCTGGCCCTTCCACTTCGGAAACATGCTGCCGGTGTAGAAGATCATGCCGCTGGGTGAGATCACGGGATTCCACGTAAGGTTCGGCCGCTTGAAACGTGGTTGTGTGTCATGGTCGGGAATGCGCGTACGGTCGTAGTTGTCGCCATTGCTAACAACCGGCCAACCGTAGTTTCCCCGCGGGGTTATTAGGTTGAGTTCGTCACCACCGAGAGGACCCATCTCATGCATCCAAAACTTATTGGTGGCGGGATCGAATGCCGCGCCCAGAGGATTCCGGTGTCCCAGCGACCATATGTCTTTGCCGGGATAGGGGTTACCGGCAGGGATGGATCCATCCCGGTTGATTCGCACAACCTTGCCGAGGTTGCCATTCATGTCTTGAGCGGGCGTGAAGCGCTGACGATCTCCTGAGGTGATATACAATCGGCCGGCGCGGTCAAAATTCAGGCGTCCGCCGTTGTGGCCGCGCCCAATAGTCTTCGGGCTTTGCCGCCAAATGACGCGCACTCCCTGAAGCGCATTGCCGACTAGCTTGCCGCGAGCGACCGCGCCGCCTTTCAGCGTGTTGTCGACTCGCTCCGGCTTCGGGCCAATTCGCGGATCCCACGGATCGACGGCCATCGTCTGCACTTGCGCCGCTTCCACGAAGTAGAGATAAACAAATTGGTTCTGCGCGAAATTGGGATCGCGCTCGATGTCGAGGAGGCCGCCTTGCTCGTGGTAGACGACCTTCGGCACGCCGGAAACTGGCTCGGAGAGTTGCCCATTCGCATAAATGCGCAGGCGACCTGGCTTTTCGGTGATGAGCACGCGTCCATCCGGCAGGCTGCATATCCCCCACGGATACTCGAGGGATGCAATCCGCTCCAGTTTGAGCGTGCCTTCACTGTAAGGAACAGAGTAGGGCGGGCCTTGTAGAAGGCCAAGGGCTAGAATGGGCAAAATAGTCATGGTGGTTCTTGCATAGAAACCTACTTAGAGCAAACGGTTCACTCTTCAGCGGTGAGCTATCTGTGAAAACCCATGATCAGTTCGACCGCTATCTTCGCCGCCAAGGACATTCCGGCAACGCTCGCCTACTACAAGGATGTGCTCGGGTTTACAAACACCTGGACGTGGGGCGAGCCCCCTACATTTGGCGGGGCGTCCATGGGCGGGGTGAGCCTGATGTTTAGCCTTAACAAGAAGTTGGCGGCCAAAGTGCGCGGACATGAGCACTGGATCAAGGTGGACGACGCCGACGAGCTATATGCGTTGCATCGGCAGCGCAACGCCAAGGTGATTTCCGAGATCGCCGATCAGCCGTGGGGTGTCCGCGAATATGTATTGGAAGACTTGAATGGCTATCGGCTGCGGTTCGCGGGACCCCCGTCAAGTGAAGTTCCCAAGTCTCAACCTTTCCCGTCGGACGTGGAGATTGTGCGGCGTATGCCAACGTCGGAGGAGTACGGGGAAGTCATGGAAGCTGCCTTCGGCTTAAAAGCGTTGGACATGGACATCCTGAAACACAGTTGGGGAGGGGTGGTGGCTCAAACGGCCGAGGGTCGTGCGATCGGGATGGCCAGAATTGTCAGGGATGCCCCAGCCTGGTTCAGCGCGTGGGACGTCGGGGTGCACCCGAATTGGCAGGGGCATCAAATCGGCACGAAGTTAATGGAAGAGGCCGCGGCTATGGTGGGCGAGGCATCACCCGGCGCGTACCTGTTCCTCTTCACTTTCAAGCACGGATTCTACGAGCGGTTGGGCTTCAACAAAGAAACCGTAAGCATGCGCCGCGTATAGGTCGAGATTTCTGGTAATCGGTCAGGTAGCCGTCCCCTTGCTCGCAAGCCTTCTGGGATTCGCCGAATCGAGACTCTCAGAGGGTCTATTCATGTATGGCAAATGTAATCGAGGAAATCACGGACCTGGAGAAGCGATTCTGGGCGGCCGATCCCAAGTTCTATCAAGAGGCGATGGAAGACAACGCGGTGGTCGTGATGGAGCCTGCAGGCTTCCTGCCGAAGGACAAAGCCGTGGAGATTGCCGGACAGACATCGGGCTGGACACATGTGAAGATGACGGACGTGAAAGTGGTCGAACTGACCCCGGACTGTGCTGCGGTGGCATACCATGGTGAGGCAACAGGAGCCGACGGCAAGGCCCAACGGAGTTCGGTGGCCTCGACATACGTTCGGCGCGGTGGTCGATGGAGACTGGCGATGACTTCCCACCAACCGTGGGCCAAGGAGAAGTAGGGATAGTTACTCTCGGACCATGGTTGTGGCACCTAGAAACCGCGTATTTCACTCCGTTTGGCGTTTCACCCGTGAGCTTCTCGTTACGAAGAGCTAACCGCATAACATGCGCAAGTGGCTTAACCTTGGCAAGAGCAGGTAGTTGTCGCATAATGCTTATGCAAGGAGAATTCAAATGCGCCACACCATGATTCTCGTCATGATGTCCATTCTTTTCGTGAGTGGACTTGCCCAAGAACCGGCAAAAGTCGGCCCTTCCATTTATAAGCAAAAGCTTACTAACGACCGCGTCCGAGTCTTTGAAATCAACTTCAAGCCGGGAGCAAAGATCGGCATGCATGCACACCCAGATCACGTGGTTTATGTGGTGCAAGGCGGAACCCTGAAGATCGTGGAAGGCACGAAAGCGCCCGTCACGATGAACTTGAAACCCGGCGACACCGTGTTCCTGCCCGCTCAGAAGCACTGGGCTCAGAATGTCGGCAAAACGCACATCAAGGCGGTCGTAGTCGAGATTAAGAAGTAGCTTTTCTGTAGCTTGAGAAAGTGCTTTGGCGTCCAATGGGCATGCGATTCTTCGTCATGCTCTCCATGCTCTGCCTCACTGGCTTTATCACCGCTCAGCCCCTCGCACGCTCGATCCACAGCTTAGAAGCGATCACGCTGAACTCGCGCGAGATTTGCATCGGCCGTATCACCCACATCGAGAAGCAATCCCACGTGAATGCGATTGTGGAAGTCGAACAGGTGATCAAAGGCGCCTTAAACGAGGGAAAGATGCACCTGTTGGTTAAGGCACCCGAAGCCCAGATGAAGAAGTGGATCGAGGGCAAATCACGCCTCATCATCCTTGAGAACGAAGTGATCGACCTTACCGACCCCAAGCTCGAAATCATGACCGCCGAAGCGGTAAAGGTTCGGAAGCCCGACGAGATCATTGCTCGGATGAAACGAATCACAAGGGAGAACAGGGGCGTTTATCGGATCGAAACAACCAGGCGCGCGCTGGGCGGAGATGGCGTGTACATTCTGAGTTTGATCGTGCCCGTTACTTATGACCGAGTTCCGCTAAGACGTGGCGGTTAGCTTCTTTGTTTCACCCGCCAAGCCTCGATCGCCCGCTTGGTTTCTTCCCGGTAATCGGGAGTGACGTCGCGCAGTTGTAAGGTCGAACCAGGCCCGGCGTCTTGGATGGATTGGGCCAGTTTGTCGATGTAAGGGCGGCCGAAGTCTCGATACAGCCCTTCTTCTTCCTCGTTTAGCTGAACTAGGATGCCGTAGCCGACGGCGCTATGGTTGCAGTTGACGTCCACAAAGTGCTGGCCTTCCTGTTCAAAGAGGAACCAAGCGTACGGCTCGTAGTCGACAACTTCCATTCAGGTTCTTGAATAGGTGCCTTCCACTGCCCAGGTAGCTTCACCGTTGGGCTGCACGACTTCCATTTTCAGGACCAAGCTGGCTTCTGCCAAGACCAGTTCGATGGTCCAGCCCCACATCTCGTCGCCCGCGGGCCAGGAGCCTTCCACTCGGACCGAACCGGATTCAGCCTCCTCGCCCTTCATATACAGGATGCTCTCATGCTGGTGCCAAGAGTCGACCCATGCCAATTCCACCGCTGGATTCTCTGCTTTGCGGACCAGCAGAATCGTGCCCTCCTGGGGATTGCCGTCGTGGCTCCAGGTATAGGTAATGGTGGCAAACGCGCCGGTTCCATCCACGGAGACACGAAGGGTGGATTCCGACTCGGTCACCTGTTCCTCCGGTGGGAGGTAGGGAAGGTTCAGCTTTGATTTGCCCTTCCAGTCGCCGACAGAGGCTTGGATAGATTTCGGCACTGCCATATTGCGGATTCTAGCTGATCACTCGGAAGAGCAATCTTTCGGATTTGGCATTTGCCCGCGAAAACAGATACGATAATCGGCATGACCTCAGAGGAAATCGTTAGCCAACTCGAGCCACTGGGAACCGAAGGGTACCGGCGGATTCTCCGCAACCACGGCGTATCCGAGCCGCTGTTCGGCGTGAAGGTCGAGGAGTTGAAGAAGGTTCAAAAGACGGTTAAGAAGGATTACCGCCTCGCGATGGAGCTGTATGACACGGGCATCTACGATGCCATGTATCTCGCCAGCCTCATTGCCGACGAATCCAAGATGACCCAGGAAGATTTCCAAGGTTGGCTGGAAAAAGCCGATAGTCTGCCTGTTGCCGAATACGCCGTTGCTTGGGTTGCATCGGACAGTCCGCATGCGTGGGATCTGGCCCAAAAGTGGATCGAATCGCCGGACGAGAAAACGGCGGTTGCCGGCTGGGCGTGCCTCTCTAGTCTGATTTCGGTAAAGGACAACTCCGAACTGGACATTCTGGCGCTCCGCAAGTATTTGCAACGCGTGCGGGAAACCATCCACCAACAACAGTCTGCCATCCGGCACCGGATGAACAGCTACGTGATCTCCCTCGGCTCCTACGTGCCAGAACTCACCGACGAGGCCCTTAAGGTTGGCGAGGAGATCGGACCGGTGCACGTGGATATGGGCAACACCTCATGCAAGGTGCCCTTTGCCCCTGACTACATCCGGAAGGTTGAAGCCAAGGGCAGGCTAGGGAAGAAGCGAAAAACCGCTCGCTGCTAAGAGCCTCGGACGGCGGCCTCGATCGCCGCCACGTCGATCTTGGTCATCTCCATCATCGCCGTAAAGGCGCGCTTTGCCGCCTCCTTGTCAGGATTGGATAAAGCCTCGGTAAGCGCCAGCGGCGTGATCTGCCAAGAAACGCCCCACTTATCTTTGCACCAGCCGCAAACGCTTGCTTCTCCGCCATTCTCAATGATCGCGTTCCAGTACCGATCCGTTTCCGCCTGATCCTTGGTGGCCACCTGGAATGAAAACGCCTCACTGTGCTTGAAAGTTGGTCCACCGTTCAATCCCATACAGGTGATGCCCATCACTTCAAACCAGACGACGATGGGATCGCCTTCTTTGCCGGAAGGGAGGTCGGCCGGGGCGTAATTGACCTCCAACACCTTGGAGTTTGGGAAAGTCTGCGCATAGAAACGAGCGGCTTCCTCGGCGTCACGGTCATACCAAAGGCAAACTGAATTCTGTGGGGGTGTCATATTTTGTCTCCTTAACTTCTGCAATTATCCCCAGATTGCCGCCGAAGCTCCATGAAGTACTCCGGAAAACGCGAGCCGTCCGACCGTACCCCCTCCGACTCCGCAATGACTTCAAATCCGAAGTCTTTGTACAGCGCGACCGCCGCGGGGAAATCCGAATTCACGCACAGTCTGATCTTTTCCGCCTTAACCTCTTCCACCACCGCCTTCAGGAGCGCACGCCCGATCCCCTTGCCCCGATGCTCTGGCCTAACGAACATCTGCGTCACATCCACGCATCCCGCTTCCTGCTCCGGATACGCACCTGCCAGACCGACAAGCTCCCCGCCGACTTCAGCAAAAAGGACGGTACGGTTGGGGTCGATTTCCGCCGCTTCCAATACTCCCTGCCACCATTCATCCGGTCGGGCCAGGCTGGAAGCGTAGGTCGCGCCGAACGCATCGGGGTCGGTCCGCAGCGCAGTTAGCCGAAGCTCTTTATATTCCGGCCACCGCTCGGGGGTGAGTTTTACGATGCGCATCGGCGGATTCTACACGCCGCTCACATCGCCCGGGTGCCGCGACACGATGGATAGTTGGAGCAGCCCCAGAAGTTGGAGCCCGCATTGGTTCCTTTCTTGGCCGTCCGGAGCACCATGATCGCCCCGCACTGCGGACATGTGGGATCGCTCTTATCCACGACTACCGGCGCCGCGATCGTCCGCGGACCCTGGACCTCTTTCACCAGCGAAAGCAGTTTCTCGCCGTCCACCAATTCGATCCGGTTCTTCTCCGCAAAGGTTTTGGCCCCGGCCGTGTAAACGCCAACTGTCACAT
>JAFAFM010000223.1 GCA_023423495.1 Armatimonadota bacterium | reverse complement strand
TTGATCCGGGGCGGAAAGATCACGGCGGTCGGAGAAAATGTGGCCGTCCCCTCGGGCGTATCCACCCTGGATGCTACCGGGCAGGTGGTCTACCCAGGTTTCATCGATGCTTGTACGACGTCCGGCTTGAAGCTTCCAGCCGCGCCCGAAACGCCCGCCCCGCGAGACATCACCGCGGCTGCGCCGCCAACCATGTGGGAAAAAAATCGTCGCGGGATCTTTGGTCGAAACGACGCATCGAGCGCGCTCGACCTCGCCGGCTCCTTGGCGGACGCCCATAAGGCTGGAATTACGGCCGCGCTCTTTGCTCCTGGTTCAGGCTTGGTCCGGGGTCAAATGGCGGTCGGTTTTATGACGGATACCAAACAAACCGCCCAGCCGTTTGGATATGGATTATCTTTCCGTGGCACGGGTGGGACCGGGTACCCGGGCACCCTGTTAGGCTTCACCGCGCTCTTGCGACAGACGATTGCGGATGCCGAGGCATATAATCGGGTGAGCGGGCCAAGTGAAGATCTGGATTTGAAAGGTATGGCTCCCCTTGTGAAGAAGAGCACGCCCGCGGTCTTCTTCGTGGATTCGGATACGGAGATCTACCGAGCGCTCTCCATCGCAGACGAATTTGGCTTTACCCCAATTCTCGTTGGTGCGCGGGACGCTTATTTACGGGCCGAGCAATTGGTCAAACGGAAAGTGCCCGTCTTGGTGAACATCAACGTGGGGTCGGAGCCTGGTCTCACTTCACAGGCAGACGGACCTCCCAAGGAAGTGCTGGAGGAGCGGAGAGCGGATTGGAGGGAGAGAGCAACCAACGTTCAGAAGTTGGATGCGGCCAACGTGCTTTTTGCTTTCAGCAGCGAATCGGGGAATTACGACAATCACCTCAGCAACGTCCGGCGGTTGATTCAGCTTGGATTGAAAAAGGACGCGGCATTGAGAGGGTTGACGATTAACCCGGCGACGGTCTTTGAACGCGAAAAGGATCTGGGAACAGTGGAAGTAGGCAAATTTGGAAATCTCACGTTGATGTCAGGCGACTTTGCCGACGGAAATTCTAAAGTGACGTCGGTTGTAGTCGCTGGCAAACGGTTTGAGGTGAAGCCATGAAGCGGACGGCAACAGTCATCGGCTTGCTTTTGGGGGCGGTCGCCTTCAGCCAGAACTTGCCGTACGAGACCGAGGCAAGGCGAAAGCCCAGTCTGCAGACGAATGGCAATGTTCTCATCAAGAACGGCCGCATCTTAACCGTCACCAAGGGAACCATCGAGAAGGGAGACATCCTTGTCCGAAATGGCAAGATCGCCCAAATTGGGACAAACATTTCCGCGCCGAGCGGTGTGAAGGTGATCGATGCGAGCGGTAAGGCGGTCATGCCGGGCATCATCGACGCCCATATCCATCGAGGGATCACCTCCATCAATGAAGGTACGGACAGCATCGTGGCCGAAGTCCGGATTAAAGACGTTCTCGATCCAAGCGCGAAGTCCGTTTGGCAAGCGTTGAGCGGCGGCGAGACGGCGGGCTTGGCGCTGCATGGCAGCGCGAATGCGATCGGCGGCCAAAGCCAAGTCGTGAAGCTGAAATACAAGCGCCCAATTGAAGAGTACGTCGTTGCCGATGCGCCGCGAATGATCAAGTTTGCGCTTGGCGAGAATGTAACACGTTCGGGTTCGACGACTTCGACTCGTTTCCCCCGAACTCGAATGGGTGTGCAAGCACTCTATCGACGAGCATTCACTGAGGCGAAAGCATATCGCGCCACTTGGGATACCTACGAGCAGCGCGGCCGCACGGCGCCGCACCCACGACGGGATTTGCGGCTCGAGGCCTTGGCAGACATCCTTCGCGGCAAGATCTGGGTTCAGTGCCACAGCTATCGGGCGGATGAGATGCTCATGATGGTGCGCCTCAGCCAAGAGTTTGGGTTCAAAATCGGGGCACTGCAGCATGCGCTCGAAGCCTACAAGATCGCTCCCGAACTGGCTAAAGCCGGGATTGGAGTGTCCATGTTTGTTGACAATTGGAGCTTCAAGATTGAGGGATACGATGCAATCCCCTTCAACGCGGCAATCTGCACCAATGCAGGAGTTACTGTCTCTATTAATACCGATGGTCTATCCGGTCTGCCTTCGCTGGCGATCGATGCCGCGAAGACCATGCGGTATGGCGGACTCTCCGAGCAGCAGGCGCTAGCAACCTTAACGATCAATCCGGCGAAGCAGATTGGAATCGACCACCGCACAGGCAGCTTAGAAGTCGGTAAGGATGCGGACATCACTATCTGGGATGGCCATCCGCTGAGCGTCTATTCCCGCTGCCGCATTAGCCTCATCGAAGGCGAAGTGTATTTTGAGCGTCAGGATGCCCACAAAGTCGATACCCAAGGGACCCTCAAAATTGCCTTGGACGAAAACCGTAAGATCAAGCCCTTGAACGTCGTCGATGGGATGCGGCGTTATGCGATCGTCAACGCGACCATCCATCCAGTCAGCGGCACCGTGCTTGAGGATGCTGGAATTTTGATCGAAGACGGCAAGATCAAGGCGGTCGGCAAAGGGATCGCGATCCCTCGAGACGCCCTAACACACGTCATCGATGGCCGCGGTCTGCACGTCTATCCGGGTTTTATCGACGCTGGAACCAGCATGGGTTTATCCGAAATCGGGGGTATCGGTCAGATGGTGGATACCACCGAACTGGGTCGAAACCAGGCTGATCTCATCGCGGCGACGGCAATTCAAACCCAGAGTGAGCACTTTCCGGTTGCTCGCGGGGGAGGAGTTCTGACGACTTTGAGCCGACCCTCAGGCGGCTCGGTCAGCGGCCAGGCCTCGGTTGTGAACACCTTCGGATGGACACCAGAACAGATGGCATATGGCTCCAGGTTCCTGGTCTTCAATTTCCCGGGTGCCGGCAGTGGATCGCTGGATGCCGCTTGCTGTGACGAGATTGAGTCGCTGCTGGGCGGCGAGAATCCTATTGAATACCTTAACCACGCGCATGATTCAATGGGTGCGCAGGGTGGAGGAGGCCAGGTAAGTAGCGCTCAGTCGGACCTCGAAAGCTTTGTAGCTTCGGTGAAGGAGTATGCGTCGAAGAAGGGTCAGGTTCCCACCGACCTTGCACTTGAAGCCGCGCTCCCATACGTGCTCGGCCAGAAGCCCATTTTGATGCGTGTCCGGTCTGCCTCGTCAATTCGAAATGCGGTGGCCTTTGCAGAAAAGCACAACCTCAAAGTCATTCTCGCGGGAGCCGCAGACGCTTGGAAAGTCGCGGACCTTCTGGCGCAGAAGAAGATTCCGGTGATTATCAACCCAGCCGGGTTGAGCACTCTTTCGGCAAACAGTCCGGTTAGTGACTGGGATCCCTATGACACTCCATTTGCTTTAGGGACTCTTCTCAAGCGGGCGGGAGTCAAGTTCGCTTACCAAACGGAAAGCAATTCGGGCTCCTTTAACCTTCCGGTGAGGGTCGGGCAATCTTGCGCCTTCGGACTGAGCAGAGAAGATGCCTTGCGGGCGATCACTCTTGATGCCGCCGAAATCCTGGGCGTGGGCTCCGAGCTTGGCTCACTAGAAACCGGCAAAGTTGCAAATGTAGTAATCACGGACGGCGATCCATTCGAATTGACTTCCAACGTTGTTGGCGTCTTTGTTCGAGGAAAGCAGCTCCCGATGGAGTCTCGCCACACCCGACTTCGGGATCAATGGTCCAAGCGCTTGAAAGAGTAGTAATTGGCCCCCAAATCTGGGGGCCGACTCTCAATCCTTATACGGATCGTAAACATCAGAACCTGCCATCGCAACTCCGATTGGCTTCAAGCGATGAAGGATCTTAATAGTCCCTTGGTGGTAACCGAGCACTTCGTGCAGCTTCTTGTAGACTTCCGGCGCCTCGTCCGGTCCGCCGCCTCGAAGCTCAATGCCCTTGTCCATCATTTGAAGCTGGACTTTCTCCCAGTCGACCAGGCCTTTTGAGACTCGGGTTGGCACGCCCTTGACCCAGCGCTGCTTGCCAGCCGCCTGAGTTCGGGACATGATCCGTCCAGCGCCATGCACGGTTGAATACAATCCGGCACGTGAGTCTTCCGACTCCACACCTTCGAGAATGACGGACGTGTCACCCATCGTAGCGCCGACAAATCCCTTTTGACCGGGGAATGCCGGGGTGCATCCCTTACGTACCACCCACACCTTCTCGCCGAAGTGATCTTCCAACCATGCGAAATTGTGATGGTTGTGTACGTTCTCCAAGACCTTACACCCAATGATGTCTTCGACAACCTTGGTCACCACGACATCGCGTCCAGCGTAGGCGTAGTCGCCCGCAAGGTGCATCGCCTCGATGTAGTCTTGGCCGATCTGCTTGTTCAACGGCAGCAACACGGGCGGAGAATCCATCTCGCCTTCCGGCGCCTTGTCGTCAAAGTTCTTTCCCTTTGCTAAAGCAAGGAATCCCGAGGCAGTTCGATGACCGAAGCCTCGAGAGCCGAAGTGCACGCCAATCCACAGGCGGCCCTGCTCATCTTCAAACAGGTCCACATAATGGTTCCCCGAACCTACGGTTCCCAGCTGACTTTGCGCCATCTGAATCATCTTTCGCTGCGGGCGAAATTCGGCTTTCTGAATCTTCTCAAGCACCGGGTGGTCCACTGGAGACGGGTTGGGTCGCCCAACTCCAAAGCCAATCAAGCGCTGGATGTCGTCCATCACTCCCTTCACGTCCACATCAGCGGCCATAGCATCGGTCAGAACTGCCTTGTTTCCGCAAGCGATGTCGTAACCAACACCACTCGGCGAGATATGATCCGCATAGGCGACCGCTCCCCCGATCGGCTGCGAGTAGCCGGGGTGGTGATCCGCACACAGCACGGCGATCTCGCCACTCTGGGCGCATCGCTCGATCTGCTGCTTGGCCCGCTCATCCACGGGGCCAAAGGTTTTCAACTTCATGTTTTCCTTCTTTAGACCGCCCTTGCGTCAGCCGTCGCATGGCGGGGGAAGGATTTTGGCGGGTCAGGATGATTCGGATTTGGGAAAGGTAGGCCAAAGGGTGCAACGTGGTCCTACTCAGAGGGATGCGCGGGTTATTCGTTGTCGATCGTCTTCAGCCGCATCCAGCAGTACCAGATGACCACCAAATTCCATGCTAATTCGGTCCCCCAGAACCTCGGGCCGCCACTCCACGGATACATCACGAAAAGAGCTAGAGTTCGGATGAGGTACAGCCACAAGGCAAGGCGGATGGCGCCGGGCCGACTGGCGATAACGGCGCAGATGCCTAACAAGGCCAGAACGATCAAAAAGATCTTCACTGGCTGCACCCAGCCTGGCTGGACGGGCAACAGGGCGGGGTGCATCTGCCAGTAGACGGCTAATACCAGAACGGGCAATGCGCAAACGAGGCTAAGCCAACCGAGCGTCCGATCGAGAAAAACGCCTCCTTTAATGGGTCGGACTTCGTTCTCGTAGGTGCCGCCGGACATGAGGAAAGCTTACCGAACGCCTGTCTTCAAGCCTGAGTCCGCCTGCCAAATGGATTTGGCGTCGGGCGAGAGTTGAATGTAGAAGGTGGCGCCTTGACCCACTTCAGAAGTGGCCCAGACTCGTCCCGCGTGGCGTTTGACGATTCGATCCACGATCGCAAGGCCAATCCCCGTGCCTTCGAACTCGCGCTCGCTGTGGAGACGTTGAAACGGTTGGAAAAGCTTGTTGGCGTACTCCTGGTTGAATCCCACACCGTTGTCTTGAATCGCGATGGCGTTCTGGTGTTCGTCGAAGAATATTTGAATTTCGGGATTGGGATTCCGGCCTGAAAATTTCCAAGCGTTGCGAAGGAGGTTATCCAGTAGGGTGGTGAGCATCTTTCGATCTGCTTTCACCATGATCCCTGGTTCAATACTGACGGTATGCGCACCCTCAGGCGCGCCAGCGCGGAGGTCGGCAAGGATTTCAGACGCCACAGCGCTTGCGTCCACTTCCTCGACGGAGATATCGGCTCTCGAAAGTCTTGACAATGCGAGCAGCGTGTCGATCAACTCACTCATCCTTCGACCTGAGGCTTTGATGCGGTCGATATATTCGATGGCGTCCGGGTCGAGTTTCTCCCCATAATCCTCCTCCAGCATCGCCGCATACGACACCACTGCTCGCAAGGGACCCCGAAGGTCGTGGGATACGGAGTAGCTGAAGGCTTCAAGCTCGTCCTTTGCGGTTTTCAACTCATTCGTACGGGTTATAACCGCCTCTTCAAGTTCGCTGGCGAGTTTGGCCCGCAGTTCGATTCCATCATAGTAGGCACGCACGGCTCTCCAAGCTAAAAAGAGGAGAAGCACGATGATCGGCGTTCCCATGAGGCCAGTGGTCTGGTTAATCCGGCTTGTCATGAGGTCGGCGCTATTCGCTTCAATTGCTAATTCGGACCGATGTCTTCGGAGGGCAGAAGATAGAACACTGGAAGATGCCCGGATCTCATCCATGAGATCTTTGCCTTCGCCCGTGATAGCAAGGTCCGCCGCTCGGTCACGCTGCCCCTTTTGGAATAGATCCAGACTCCGCTTTAAGTGCTGGTACTTCTTCTTGATCAGAGCGTCGAACAGTTGAACTTCTTGCGTCCCCAAATTGAGGCGTTGGAATCCTCCTCGGATGGAATCGATGGCAGGATCGTGCCCATCCTGATTCGCATAGTAGGCATCAAGGAATACGGGATTATTAGTAAGAAGGTAGCCGCGATGTCCTGATTCAACGGCAGCAATCTGAGTCAGAAGGGATTCGATCTCGACTTCGGTTTGGTAGGCCGAGTTAAGCCCTTTCTCGACGTTTTCTTCTGCGACAATCGCCCGTTCGATGGCGGCGGTTCGCAGAAGGGATAGGATGAAAAGAACGGCGAAGCCGGCTAATAAGCCGACTTCCCACCGAATAAGGGTGCCTCGGAAAGCGGAGTTCTTAACAAACATCCGCTTTCCATCCTAGTGCCTTAAGTGGCTTGATGACAAGTAGATTATCGGAATCGCCAGATGATCTTTCCGAATCCATTCATCGATTTTGCGGAATACATCTTGGCGTGGCCGTCAGCAAAAATGACCGGGGTCATGCCGTTGCCCTGCTTGTCCGCACCATATCTGGCATAGATTGGCTTCATCTCACCCGGGCTCAGGGCTGGGTTTGCGGCAACGTAATCGTAATCGGCAATGATGGGAAGACCATTCTGGTAGATGCCGGCCGGATCCGAGGGGCCGTTGTAGGGATTGAAAACGTAGCCTCGCCACTTGCCGCCGACTCCATGTGGTGTCGTTGCAAACAGACCTACACTTGCGGGTTCCTCTGCTCGAGAGAAGTTTGCGGCTCCAGCAAACCCTTCGCAACCAGGAAGTGCCGCGCCTTCAACACACTGGGTTGAGGTGAGGTCGACGCCAGCCGCATCGGTGAAGCCGATTGACTGCTGCTGCCGAACGGTCCAATCGGCGGCGAACTTGCCGTCAGTATCGTGGGCCACAAACAGATCCTTGTTCTTGACGTAGGGCAAGACTTTGGGCGGCCAGATTTCCGGATTCGGGTTGGCGGGGTCCGGAACTGCAGGTCGGATCGATGACGGTACGAAATAATCGTCATGGTCTCCGGCATACATGTACACGGCAACGCCAAGTTGCTTCATCTGGGCCAAGGAGCGTGCTTTCTTGGCGGCAAGCTTTGCTTGGGCAAAGACGGGAAAAAGGATTGCGGCCAGGATTGCAATGATCGCAATGACGACCAAGAGTTCGATTAACGTAAAAGCTCTTCTCATAGACACCGGCGATAGGACGCAACGAGAAGCGCAAACTGTTCAGTTTTTGGCTTCGTAAGTTGCAATGTCCCCTCCGGCATTATAAGTACCAAAGGGGAGAAGAGTTCCCACTAAGCCGCAAGTTTTGCGGAAAATGGCTCAAGGACTCGAATCACGTTCTGGAATTGGCTGCTCGTCGAGAACACCACGTGATGGTCCGCCACTATCAAATTCACTTTTGCTTGGCCAACTGAAGCAAGAACGATTTCCTTGCCCGACTTCGGATCCAGCAATATCAACCTCCCGCCTTTCTTTCCGGCGTCCGCAGTGATCGCAATGAGATCATGCTGACCCTTGTGGTACACGCCGATCAGGCGGCTCAATCCAGACACTCCCTCGAATGCGGGTGTTCGGGAGACAGTGTTCTTCTTGATGTCGGCCACAACCAGTTCGGTCGAATCCAGCGATGCGAGGTAAAGCTTGTTTCCAAGTAATACCGGAGCGTTGGAGAAGGATTGGATTCCGAGATCCAACTTCGTCGCCGTGTCACCAAAATGCCAGCATTCCATTCCGGATTGCGTCTTGAAAACGGCGACGGGTTGTTCGTCCAGAACCGTGAGGTGCTGCAGTTCCGCGCCTTCTGGGCCTCTCCCGATTTCCTCCGTTCCATGCTGGGTGACCTCGACGATCTTGCCAGCTTTAGAGCCGGCAAAGATTCTTGAGGGCGTTGCGCAGAGTTGGAGCCCCTCGACGTCCATGTTCAACTGAACGGCTTGAGCGATCATTTGACCGCGGAGATCGCGAAGATCCAAGACGGCGCCATTCTGATTTCGGAGTCCGATCCAGCAGGATGAACCGATGAGTTGATCCAGATATTCACCGGTGAACTGCTCGAGGACGAACCAGCCTTGCATGGAGACGATCTTGACCCGCTTCTCTTCAGCGATGTAAAGGGACTGACCTTTGATGGCCAATCGCCAGTCGCCCGCAGGCAGGATGTTGTCCAAGCTAAGATGACGAGCATCCCGGCCGGGCCAGAACCCATGGATCGTATTTCCGCAGGCATACATCACGCGGCCAAATCCGAAAGTTAGGCCGGTGATATCGTCACCGATCGGCGCCGTTTCGATTGGCGTGAGGGGCTTGAGGTCACCTTGGAATTTGCCAAGCTCGAGCGGGCGAGAGGACTCGCTGCTCCACTTGCGGGCGCCGGAGCCGGCGTAGCCCGTCCAGTGACCCATCTGCGCCGCGCCATGGTCCTCAAGCTCGTGGTCGAAAGCTTCGACGTCCTCAGCGGCACTCTTCTTGGGCTCAAGATTCTTTAGAACTTGCTTAACCGCCTCGATCTCCTCCGCCTTGTTAGAAGGTGTTGCCGGCTCGACGGGCTTGAGGGTGGGCAGAACCGCTTCGGCGTCGTCATCCTCAAACGTTTCGAGCTTTGCGGGAAGATCCTCAAGCTTGAATGACACCGGCGCGGGAGCAACTTCTTTGGCGCGCGACGGCTTCTCCTTTGGCGCAGGCGCCTCCGCCTCTGTCATCTTCTTGATGGCATTATTGAAGTTGAATTCCTTGTAAGCCGGTTCAGATGTTTTTTCCTCATACCGGTACTCCAGCTCTCGGACTTCTTCTTGCTTCTTGGATTTCTTGCGCTCCTTTGCAGTTAAGTGAGCCGAATCTGCGCCACCGCCAACTTCGACCGTGACAAGCTTTGCGGCGGGCCGGTCTTCAATAGGGGCGGCCTCCACGACTTCGGAACTTTCGACCTGATAAACAGGCTGCACTTCAGGCGAGATTTCGGGTTCGATAGCGACGGGTTCGCCGGGCAATGAAGTCGGTTCCGCTAGCGGAAGTGGCTCAAGAGCAACGGATTGCTCAGTTGGGGGCTCTTCGTCTGAGAGAGGTTCTTCAGCGGCTGGCACCTCGATGACCGGCTCCTCGACGACCGGCTCCTCAACCGTCGTGGCTTCTGCGACGACTTCTGTCGCGGCGGGTGTTTCTTCGACCGCTGGCTCAGGAACTGCTTCAGGCTCGGGCGCAGCTTGCGCTTCGGCCTGAACGTCGACCACTTCTTCAGTTGAGGTTTCTTCGGGCGCCGGCATGGCCTCTGCAACAGGGGGTTCTGGTTCAGGCTCCGCAACAGATTCCGCCGTCACACCAGAGATACCTGGTTCTTCCGTCACGTCCTCTTGCTTGGCCTTGGCTCGCTTGCCCTTCTTGCCGGTTTCTTGGGCGGGCTCGTGGAC
>JAFAFM010000135.1 GCA_023423495.1 Armatimonadota bacterium | reverse complement strand
GTCCAGCATCAGGTTATAGGGCCATGGGGGCTATCGCAGGACTTTGAAAAATTCTTTCCAAGCATCTCAAAAATGCCGGGCTTTGTGGAAAGAACTAGTCAGGCGGTTAGAACAAAAGTGAGGGGTGGGTTAATGCCAATGCCAACCACGTCGAGATCGGATAGCTCGAATAGAGCGGTTCGGCTCACGAAAAGAGAAATTGAGGTGTTGAGTTTGATTGCGCAGGGACACAGCAGCAAGGAAGCGGCTGATGCTCTGTACGTTTCGAAGCGAACGGTCGACTTTCATCTCGCAAACATTTACGACAAACTGCAGGTGAACAATCGAGTCCAGGCCTTTCGCGCGGCAACGCGCTTAGGTTTGATTCCCTTCGAGCCCACCTTTGGGCACACGAGAGGAGACGCGTAAGCGCTCTGCATCAGGCGGATTTCGGCTCCGGTGGCATGCCATCGGGGCCTTTTTCCATTTTTGGCTATCCTTATCGGCGATGGTGGCGGGGCTTCTAAACTGGGTTTATCCGGCAAAGTGTGGCCTCTGCGGTCGATTCGGTGAGAAAGCTATTTGTGACGAATGCCTTGCTGAGTTTCAGCCGTTGGATGCCTATCCGCAAGAAACAGCGGGCACGGTTTCCGAGGTTTTCCGCCTCTACAAGTATGATTCTCGAGCTAGCCAGGCTATCCGGCGGCTCAAGTACTCAAGAATTACATCCCTTGGGCCAGTGTTGGCCGAACTCGTGCGCCAAGCCTACGAGGCGCACGATTTCGACCATTACACAGCCGTGGTGCCGATCCCTATTCACTGGCGACGCCGCGCGATGCGTGGCTTCAACCAGGCTGACCTGCTCGCCACTGCACTCCCGAAGCACATTGTCCGGAAAGACATTCTGATTAGGAGTCGTTTCACGCCTCCGCAAGCGGCATTGGGTCGGGAGCAGCGACGCACGAATCTAATCGATGCCTTTTTGGCAACTCCAAAAGCTGAGGGTCAGTCGATCTTGCTCATCGACGATGTGACCACTAGCGGGCATACGGCCGAGCAATGTGCTTGGGAATTGCGGAGCAAAGGAGCGACCCGCGTGGGTTTGCTCGCCGTGACAGGCGAAGTCTAGGCTTCCGTGATGGTTGCCACCGCAAAAGCGGCCAAGCCTTCCGATCGGCCAATCGCACCCAACCTTTCGTTGGTAGTCGCTTTGAGGCTGATGCGACGAGCCTCACAACCTATCGCGGCCGCGATCGCATGCCGCATTTGATCTGCCTTGGGCATGATCTTGGGTGCTTCTGATACTACGGATGCGTCGATGTTGACAATCTGCCACCCCTCTTGCCGAAGTAATGTCGCCGCCTCGCTTAAGAAGTACACAGAAGCCCTGTCCTTCCAGCGCTGATCGTCGTTGGGGAAGTGAACGCCAATATCACCCAGGCCAGCCGCGCCCAGGCAAGCGTCGACAATGGCATGCAGTAGCGCGTCAGCATCGGAATGCCCCTCCAACCCCATGCCATCAAACTGCACACCACCGATCATTAACGGGCGGCTAGGATCGTCGGAAAAACGGTGAATGTCGTACCCGAAGCCTGTCCGCGTTTCTCGATAACCTACAACGGCGCGCGCTCTGGCCAAGTCATCTTCCGTAGTGATTTTGAAGTTGGCCGGGTCTCCGCTCACGAACTCAGGTTTGAATCCAATCCGCTCCATAAGAGCGACGTCGTCAGTGAGTTGGTCAGTCACCTGACGATGGGCATCCAGCAAATCTGTAAGCAAGGCCCCTTGCGGCGTCTGCATGGCTACGAATTTCGACCGGTCTACCATTTCACCCGTGAGTGTCCGGAGGGTGTCCACCACGGGGACAGTCGGGGCGGAGGCGCCCGATCGCTCCGTTGCAGCAATCACATTGCTGATGAGCTCGGCGGAGGTAAATGGACGGGCTGCGTCTTGAACAAGCACAATTCCAGCGTCGCCTAGGGCCAGGCATCCAGCGCGGCAGCTGTCTTGTCTCGTCTCCCCGCCTTCAACGATGTGAACTCCTTGGTCAACTTGTTCCTGGAAATAGCTTAGGTTTTCCGGTGAACACACTAGCACGACTTGAGAGACCAGGGGATGGGAGGCAAAAGTGTCCAGTGACCATCGCCACACGGGCTTTCCGCCTAGCCGAGCCCGAACCTTGTCCGAGCCAAAGCGTGAGCCACGGCCCGCCGCCAAGATGACTGCGCCGACCTTCATCAATGCTTCCTGGGCCGACGGTTCGCTACTTCTTGGTGCTCTTCATCGCGAATTTCACCGAAAATCAATTTGCCGCGCTCAGTCTGAATGACTTGGGTGACCATGACCTCGACGGTGTCGCCAATCGCGCTTCGACCGTTCTCGACGACTACCATGGTGCCGTCTTCTAGATAGCCGATGCCCTGACCGGCCTGATTTCCTTCCCGAATGATGTTGAGCGTTAGGGACTCCTGGGGAAGCACATTTGGACGGAGGGCAAGAGCTAGGTCATTGAGATTCAAAACCTTGACGTCTTGCAGCGCCGCCACACGGTTGAGATTGAAGTCGTTCGTGATGATGTCCGCGCCAAGAGCCTTTGCCAGTCGAACCAATCGCGAATCTACCGGCTCCTCGGGGTCTGGCGCATAACGGTCATGACCGCGCACTTCCAAGGGGAATTCTGCCTGCATGTGCTTCAAAACTTCCAGGCCACGGCGTCCCCGCTGGCGGCGAAGCGCGTTATGATCATCCGCGATGTACTGGAGTTCATCCAGGACGAAACCGGGAACGTAAAGTTGGCCCTCAAGGAAGCCAGCTCGTGCGACGTCGTAGATCCGGCCATCGATGATGACGTTGGTATCAAGGATTTTTATGCCGGTTCTCCGGCTCTTGCCTCGGTTCCGCGACCACGGCAAAATCTCATCCATCGATTGCAGGGCATAGATTGAAAGCGAAATGAACCCTAACGTCAGCGCGACGATGAGCAGCGGCAAGATGGTGATCGAAACACCGATCGCTTGGAACAATACAAGGAACGGCAGCGAGAGCACGACGCCGACGAACATGCCGATGAAAAGCGTGACCTTGTCACCGCTGGCCATCTTGTCCCAGCGCGCGATGGTGCGCTCAAGCCAGTCGAAAACTTTGGACCCGATCCAAGCGCCGGTGATGCCACCGAGCATGGCCAGCGGAAAGACAGAAGCAAAGGAATTCGCGCCGCGATAAATCTCGTCGACTTCCGGGGGCCGGCCACGCACGATCGGAGTCACCCAAAGGAAAATTTGATTGAGGATCGCCGGCGCGGCCACTCCGAGTGGCACAGCTCCCAGAGCGGCAAAAACCAGAATGATAACGAGCCGGATGACGGCGCGACTTCTCGAAGGGCCCCTGAGACCCGACTTCGGTTCCTTTTGGGGAAGTTCCTTTACTTCTAATTCGACCAGGGCGCCGCCTCCAGCACTTCGATCTTTACTTTATCCAAGAACGTGAAAGTAAAAGCTTCTTCCACATTCCCGTCAGCAAGTTTAATGTGGCTGGCCGAGATTTGGGGCTCCGCGGTTGTGGAGTCCATCCCCAGCCAACGCTTTCCGTCCCAAATCTCCGCCCAAGCGTGATAGTAAAAATTGCCGTCCCAATTCACAAGTCCACTTGCGACTTTCGTGGGAATGCCGGCTGCCCGCATTAGGGTCGCGGTGAGGATGGCATAATCCCGACAAACGCCTTCCTTGCTTTGAATGATCTCCGTGGCGTCTCGCAGCACTCCGATACCAGCGTTGGGGCTCATCGATTTCTGAACATATTCTTTGATCTTCAGCGCGGCCCGCTTCGCGTTCTTCTCATTGCCGACGATTTTGCGAGCCAAGTCTTTGAACTGAGCTGAATTGCTTGGAATGTGCAGGCTTGGTT
>JAFAFM010000285.1 GCA_023423495.1 Armatimonadota bacterium | reverse complement strand
GCATCACGGAACCCGAAGCAAAGCGAAAGACGATTGGCGAGCAGTTTGTCCGGGTGTTCGAGGACCACGCAAACGAACTCACCGGTTGCGACTTCCTTGCCCAAGGCACGCTGTACCCAGACGTTATTGAGAGTGGATCGCCCACGGCGGCCAAGATCAAAACCCATCACAATGTCGGCGGTCTTCCAGATTGGATGAAGCTGGAGTTGATCGAGCCGCTTCGCTGGCTTTTCAAGGATGAGGTCAGGGAAGTCGGTCGTCGACTTGGCCTGCCCGACGAGATGGTAGATCGTGAGCCCTTCCCAGGACCCGGATTAGGTGTCCGAATCCTCGGCGAGGTAACCCCGGAGCGGGCGAAGATCGTGCAAGATGCCGATTGGATCTTCCGATCCGAACTCAGAGAGCGCGGGTTGCACGTCGGCATTTGGCAATCCTACGCGGCGTTGCTGGACGTTCGATCCGTCGGGGTTATGGGCGACGAACGGACGTACGAGCAGCCGATCGTTTTGCGGGCCGTCGAAAGTGAAGACGCAATGACCGCCAAGGCGGTCAACCTTCCTTTTGAAGTTTTGGAGCACGTGGCCAACCGAATTGTGAATGAGGTTGCCGGTGTGAACCGAGTGTTTTATGACCTGACGAGCAAGCCTCCGGCAACGATTGAGCTAGAGTAAGACGGTCCCAAGGCCATTCCCAACTTTGGTATACTGACAAGTTCGAGGCCCTACTAAAAATTCCCTATGCTGCCCTCACCAGACATCCTTTCAGAATTCCCGCAAGGCAAGTTTGTCTTGTCAAATCTCGCCGCAAAGCGAGCCAAACAACTTCGAGAAGGCGCGCCGCCCCTAGTCCAAGTGGACTCGAACCACCCTTTGACGATCGCATTGGCAGAAATCGCGGCGGGCAAGATCAAGCCGATCATGCCCAGTGCCGACGCAGTGTCCATCGAGCCTCCGGAAGCTGCGCTACTGATCGACGAAACAATGCCCGCCGAACTTGGTCTGCTGCTTCCCGCACTAGACGAGACGGAAGCAGCTCTTGTGTCGTCAGATGCAATCGTTGCAGAAGATCACGATGAGCACCACGACGATCCGGACGCAGAACCAGACGAGCTCACGCTATCTGGCTTGGCCGGTGAGGAAGACGAGGAAGAAGAGGCAGTAGTCGCGGCTGATAGCGATACGCTGTCCTTGAGCGACATCGCGGAAGAAGAAGAAAGCGCCGGCGACGACGCAGAATCCGACGAAGCGTAAATCCGAATGGCTCAACGCGATCCCTACGAGGTGCTAGGTGTGCCGAGGGATGCCTCGGCAGACGAGATTAAGTCCGCTTATCGGCGGCTCGCTCGCAAGTATCACCCGGACGTCAATCCGGGCGATGCTGAAGCTGAGGAGAAATTCAAAGAGATTGGCTCTGCTTACGGCATTCTGTCGGACGCAGATCGTAGGGCCAAGTTTGATCGCTTTGGCACCACCGAAGACATGCCCCAGGGAGACTTCTTTGGTGGCCAGCCAGGCGGGATTAGCGACCTATTCGAAGCGTTCTTCGGAATGGCGGGCGCCGGTGGACGTCGAGCCCAGCGCATGGGTCGGGAAGGCGGCGACATCGAGGTTCAACTCGAACTCAGCCTGAAAGAAGTATTGAACGGCGTCCAAAAGGAGATCACCATCGAGCGGATGTCCGAATGCGATGCCTGCTCGGGCAATGGTGGCGAAAATGGCACGCCGCCGACCCAATGTACGGCCTGCCGCGGAACAGGCATGGTGACGCAGGTGAGAGATACTTTCATCGGTCGCATGCAGACTTCAGCCCCGTGCCCCACATGCCGAGGCGAAGGCTGGACGATTCCAAATCCATGCAATAAGTGCGGCGGACAAGGGGTCACACCGGAAAACCAACGCGTTCTGATTACCGTTCCGGCCGGGGTCGAGCATGGAAACACGCTACAGATTCCCGGACAGGGACATGACGGTATGGCCGGCGGTGGACCCGGAAACCTTTATGTGCACCTACGAGTGCAACGCGACAAGCGATTCGAACGCCGCGGGCAAACCCTCTACACAGTGGTCGAGGCCACGTTCGCCCAAGCTGCAATTGGTCACACCGTGCAAATCGATGGCATCGAAGATACGCACGAGGTGACGATCCCAGCCGGAACCCAACCTGGAACTCAGGTTGTGGTCAAGGGGGCTGGTCTGCCCCCTCTCCATGGTGGACGACGGGGCGATATCATCGTTCAGATCAGCGTCAGCATTCCAACCAAGCTAAACGACACGCAGATCAAGCTTCTGAAGGAATTTGCCGAGGTTAGCGGCGAAGATGTGCCGTCCGGTGAAAACCGCGGCCTGTTGGGCGGCCTTTTCGGTAAGAAGAAATGAGCTGGTTGGAAGTCAAAGCGGTCTTTGACAAAGCACCTGCAGATTGGTCGCTCTTCATCGACGCGTTCGGCCGCTATGGGTGCGAAAACACGCTCCAAACGGACACCCCACCCACGCTGAGTTCGGCGGTAGTCTGTGTCGAAGGGGCACAAGAAGTCGTCGACTCTCTCAAAACAGAGCTTTTAGAGCTCGGCGCTCAAGAGGTCGACGTGCGTTCCCTGGTGGAGGAGAATTGGGAAGAGAATTGGAAGCAGTTCTTCAAGCCCCGACGAATTGGGAAGCGCCTGATTGTCCGTCCAACATGGGAATCCGTGGAACTTAAACCTGGCGAAGTCGAAGTCGTTCTCGACCCCGGGCAGGCATTCGGAACGGGAGATCATCCAACGACCCGCATGTGTCTGGAGCTGCTTGAGAAGACGTTGCAGGCCGGCGACTCGCTCGCGGATATCGGATGTGGAAGCGGAATTCTGTCGGTGGCAGCGGTGAAGTTAGGCGCCTCTCCCGTGGTTGCTGTGGACATCGAACCCCTTTCAGTCGAGGTGGCTAAGGAGAATGCGGCGTTGAATGGCGTAGGGTTTGATGCCATTTGCGGAGCAGGGGTTGACGCTTTAGACCCGAGCAGCCGTCAGTTTGACGTCGTAGTGTCCAACATCATCTCGGCAACTCTCATTTCGATCGCTCGCGACGTCGCGAAGATCATTCAACCGGGCGGAAAGTGGATCGTTAGCGGCATTATCGAACAGAACTGGCAGGACGTCCTCGGCGCCGCTGGACGCAGTGGCTTTCAGCTCTCGGAACAACATTCGGAAGACGGCTGGGTGGCGGCCATTCTGGTCAAGGCGTGATGA
>JAFAFM010000261.1 GCA_023423495.1 Armatimonadota bacterium | reverse complement strand
CCCTCTGGCCGACGGCCTACTTGATAATCTCGCGAACGATCGCGCCGGCTTCGAAGCCTTCGCCCTCGACAACGGTGGCGATGGAGAACTTCTTATCCACTTCGATGACCTTGATCGTGCCTACCTTCGCCGTGCGGGTGCCCAGGATCTCGCCCGTTTCAGGATCTTTAATCACGCGCGATACCTTGTGCACTTCGAATGTATCGCCGGCTGTCACTCCGAGGTCGGAGCCCGCATTCAGAGTGACTTCCTTGGACGCGGCATCGAAGTCAGCGATTCGGCATGCCCAAGGCGTTTTCTCCATCTTGGCCAAGATCTTTTCCACAGCCTTCTCGATTGCCTGTGTGGTCGCTTCGCCAAGCGGGGTCTTCTCAAACTGCTCAAAGTTGGCGTAGGCCACCTTGTGGTTGCCATCAAAGCGAAAGCCCGTGCGGTTCACTCGACCCGCAGCTTCTTCAGTGGCGACGACTTCACTCGTATCCACGTTGAATATCCGCACATTAAGGGACATCTTGGCGGCTGTTACGCTACCTCCGACACGGCCGAGACCGCCGATATTCACGCCACCTCCGGTGGAACTGCGGCTCATCTCAAAGTCCGTGACCTTGCCCTGTACCAGCACTTGCGCGGGCACGATTTTGCCCTTCATGCTTTGCCCGGTGTTCTCTTCCTTGATCGCTTGCTCTTTCAGAAGCGCCTCCAAGGCGGCTCGCTCCAGCACGATGAAACGTCCAGTGTCGGCCAATTTCTTCTGCAGCTTTTCATGAATTGCATTGCGGAACTCCGCTGGCACACTCCAGCCATCCCATACACCGCCTGCCCAATCCAGGGGAGCGACGGCGATGCGCATCTTCAGCTTTTTGTCACCCGTTTCACCTGAAACTGCCCCCGTTGCCAGCGACAGCAATGCAATCAATCCCAACGTCTTTGTCAATCTCATCCTTTCCAACATCTCCTCAAGTACATTATGCCAAGCCAAGTCGGAAGGCTCAGACCTGACAATGGTGGGCGACGCGCAAAATAGGCTACTTGGCGGCGGCGGGCTCTTTGAACTGCTCCACGTACTTGAGACAGCACGCCCGAACCCTGCCCCGGATGCGGTTGATATAAGCCGCCCGCTGGGTCACCCCAACGGCTCCGCGAGCGTCGAGGATGTTGAAAATGTGGGAGCACTTTAGCGCCAAATCTAATGCCGGATACACCAACGCCATCGGGCCAGTTTCGCGCTGGCTTGGCATTGCCTTGGGCTTGTCTTTGACGTCGTCAAACTGGTCTGAATGGTTGGCCGGCTCGTTTGAGGTCAAGATGTTCTGCTCGGCATCCCAGTACATGGGCATCTCGATGACGCGCTTGCTCTCGGCTTCGTAGATATCGAACAGGTTGAACAGCATTTGAGTATCGGCGACCTCGAAGTTGTACACACTGTTCTGCATTTCCAACTGCCAATCAATCTCTTTGTAAGAGAGGGTGTCGGTCCATTGCAGGTCCGTCCAAAACGACTTCTGGTTGTCCCGCATTAAACATAGGCGCTCCGGACCGTAAGTAATTTCGGCACAGACCGGATTGCACTCGATTCCCCCCATCTGTTGGAAGAATGTAAATTGAGTGATTTCCGCGCCATCCACCCAGACTTCCCATCCCACGCCGCTTGCGCCTGCTGCCTGGCTCTCCCAATCGTCTTCCACCAGCCGCACGTCGTGCTTGGTGGTGTCGAAGCCCAACGCGTCCAGCGAGCCCATATAAAGGTCCACGATATTCTCCGGACTGGGCTTCATGATCACTTGGTATTGATAGTATCGCTGGCTCCGCATTGGGTTGAGCGTGTATCGCCCGTCCGCTGGTCTTCGTGACGGCTGAATATAGGCTACGTTCCAGGCGTCCGGCCCCAACACCCTTAGCGTGGTCGACGGATGCATGGTTCCCGCCCCAACTTCCATGTCGTATGGCTGGAGAATGGCGCACCCCTGCTCAGCCCAGTAGGCGTTCAACTTGGAAATCATTTCCTGAACGTTCATCGGAGGCTGAAGGATACCAGCGGAGTCGTATCTTTCACGCCTGATGTGCGGGAGTGGTGATGCCTAAACGTCCTAGGCACTTAGGGCTTGGGTCTTGGTCGAGGGCGACATCGGTGTTACTGTAGCGGCGATGAAAGTGGCGGCATTAATAGTTTTGGCAATTGCAACAGTCGGTTGTGGTCTACATGGCTTCGGACACCGGGTGATCGGTTCGGGAAAAACTGACACCAAGGAAGTCAAGGTCGGTAAGGGGCAAGCGGTCGAGAAGTTCACGAGGATCAGAGCGAACGGACCTTACGAAATCGAAGTTAGCCAGGGTCCGCAAAGCGCGATTAAGATCACGGGAGACGACAATATCGTCGCCCTCGTCAAAACCCGCATCGATGACGACACTTTCGTTATTGAAACCGAGGAAAACTATTCGACCGATAAGCCACTTAAGATTTCGGTGACCATGCCGGAGGTCAAGGGCTTGGAACTGAACGGATCCGGCGATGTCTCCGTGTCGAACCTGGATGGCAAGGAGCTCGATCTTGAGCTGAATGGCTCGGGCGGCTTCAAATTGAACGGCAAGGTTGAGAAGCTTCGGGCGGAAGTGAATGGTTCGGGCGACATCGACGCTACGGCATTGGAAGCCAAACAAGCTCAGGCGGACATTTCTGGCTCCGGTTCCGTGCGGGTTTTCGCCAAGGAAACGTTGGATGCAGACATCTCGGGTTCGGGCGAAGTGCGGTTCAAGGGTTCGCCGAAGGTGAACAAAAGCGTGACTGGCTCGGGTGACGTCTCGGCATTGTAAGCGTCAGGCGTCGGACGTCCCACGTCGCGAACTCATTGCGCCGATATCGGTTGAATAGTCGGCTGGACTCGGAAGAATGCTTCGACCACTTCCGGGTCAAATTGCGTCTTCACGCAGGAAAGAATTTCTTGCCTTGCTGAATCCTCATCCATGGGTTGATTCCAGCCAGCGTCCGTGGTCAGGGCGTCAAAGGCCTCGGCGACAGCTATGATCCGGGCGCCCAGCGGAATAAGGTTCGCGCCTAGACCGGTCGGATATCCTTGGCCGTCCCAACGCTCGTGGTGGTGAATGATCATAGGCAGGGCGGGCTGGAGCCAATCAAACTCCTCGAGGAGTTCTAGACTGAGCTCAGCGTGCAGCTTCATCGCCTCGATCTCCTCAGGATCCAGGCGTCCAAGCTTGTTCACCAACCCCGCATCCACCTTCACCTTGCCCACATCGTGCAGAGTTGCTGCATAACGCAGGTCGACGAGTTCTTGCCCTCGAAGCCCGAGTTCAAACCCGGTGGCGACGGCGTACACGGACACGCGCTCGGCATGGGCACGCTCACCCGGACCGTGGAGATCGAGCACTTTAATGAGGCTTCGAATGATGTCGTTCTTTTCTGTGAGCGTCACCGCAGACATTCTCGGATGTTTGCTGCCACTTTGTCAACTTCCGCATCCTCCGCAGTGCGGGGATCGAGCCAAAAGACTCCATTTTGAATCCGGCCCAAGGTTGCCGGGGACATTCGGCGGAATGCCATAGCAACTTCCTCCGCGTCCCGGGAGCCGAAGCCAACTCGGAAACTTGGCACTTTCGCTTCGGCGCCGCTTCCGCCGCCGATTTCAGCCTCGGCAGGTTCCAAGATCGCATCCTCTCCGATCGCTCTACCCAAAAGGCCGCATGCTTTCTCCACGTCCGAAACAGGGCGACTTAGGTAGCGCAGTGTTGGAATTTGGTTGTACTGACCCTGGACATACAAGCTGAGCGTAGCCCGCATTCCGGCGAGGGTCAACTTATCGACCCGAAACGCCCGGGCGAGCGGGTGCCGCCGAATCTTCTCCAGAAATGCTGCCTTACCCACAATGAGCCCAGCCTGAGGTCCGCCGAGAAGCTTGTCGCCGCTGCCTATGGCAATTGCGGCTCCCGCCCGGATGCTGTCTGCGAGCGTCCACGTTTGACCCAGCCCGAATTGGGTGAGGTCGACCAGGCAGCCAGTCCCCATGTCGTGCACGACCGGAGGTGACAGAGCGGCCAAATGGGAGATGGAGGGCTCAGAGGCGAACCCCACGACCTCGTAGTTGCTCTTGTGGCAGACCAGAATTGCTCCGGTGTCCGCGTCCACCTTGTAGTCGGCCATGTGCGTTTTGTTGGTGCAGCCCACTTCGACCAGTTGACAGCCGCTTTCCCGGACAATATCGGGCACGCGAAAAGAACCGCCGATCTCAACCATTTGACCGCGCGAAAGGAGCACGTTCTTTCCATCTGCCAGTGTGCGCAGAGCGAGCACTAATGCAGCGGCACCGTTATTGACCACGATCGCATCCTCCGCCCCCGTGAGCAGCTTCAGAAGATCAGATACGTGTTCTTGGCGATCACCCCTCGCGCTGGAGTCCAAGTCAAGCTCTACGGCGACATGATCTCGCGCTGCTTGTTGAATTGCCTGCACAGCGGCTTCCGCCAGTCGGGCTCGCCCCAGGCCGGTGTGCAGGATCGTGCCCGACATATTGATAACCCCGGGAAGGCTGGGCTCACTGAAGCGCTCGGCTTCTTCCCTGGCGATCGTCGGCAAATCCCCAACCTGTACCTTTTTGCCAGCCAATATTGCGCGTCGGAAGCGCTCGATCACGGTTCGGGCGCAGGCAACCCGCACTGCGGGCTCGAAGCCCGCCAGTTCGTCGGTTCCCGCCAACTCATCCACTTTGGGTAAATCACGCAGCTGCACGTTAGAAAGAGTGTAGCGGAGTGCAGGGTCCTATCACTAAAAAGCGTGGTCTGTTAC
>JAFAFM010000147.1 GCA_023423495.1 Armatimonadota bacterium | reverse complement strand
TGCGTGGATAGGTCGCTCGTTGTCACAGCACACGGCTCCAGAAAATCCCGATTCCCACCCGGTTCGCTCCACCGACAAAGCCAATGCTTATAGCGGGCGTCACCTTGGAGCCTATGAATACTTGAGGACCGCGAGGAGTTAGCAAAGCGGTGCCCATGATGCCACCTCTTTCCGGTGACTTCCAAAGGTCGATCCCCACTCCAATATCAAATCCACCGGGAGCGCTCGCTTGAACGCCAACCCGCAACGTGGGAACGAAGATTCGTGAAGGTGGCTGGTATGGCTTACCCCCGAACTCGGTGGAAAAGTAGTTTGCGACCTCCTTCAGAATCCGGGATTGGACAAAGATGCCTCCGTAGTGGCCCGTCTCTAAGAGCAAAACCTTCGGGTCGTCAAACGCTTCAATCAAGGCTCTCGTAGCACTCGGAGGAACCACCGTATCGTATTTGCCAGCAATGATGTAGGCCGAGGATGTGCGACGGGTCTGCAGGTACGTGAGAGGCTCGACTTCCGTAAGTTCGGCTTGGAGCCTGGGGAATGTGTAGCCTTGCCGCCTCAGCGAGTCTCGAGGCTGCACGAGCAAAGAACTTTTCCAAAGAATCTCGGCCAGGTCAGCTCCACCTAGCACGAATGCGGCGTGGGTTAGGCGGCTATCCACTCCATAAGTTAGCGAAGATACGAGCGCGCCAAGGCTGATCCCAACGATTCCAATACGGCTGTGGTCGAATTCAGGTCGAGAAGCAATAAAGTCTGTAGCCCGTTTGGAGTCCATAACGGACTGCAGCATAGTGGCTCTCAATTGGTCGGGGCTCGGTTGAATCGCCAATTCACCGGATCGAAAACCTTCCGGCGTACGGGCAAGGTGATAGGGAAGCGTCAGGATGACCGAGGCAATGCCCCGCTGAGCAAACTGGTCCGCCATAGATCGCTCGACCTTGATATCCTTCGCGCCCCAATAATGGAGGATCAACACTACGGGGTAAGGCTTGACCGGCTCGTCGGCTTCTCTGGGCTTAGGGATAAAAATTCGCAGCGGGACGGTGTTGTTGATTGGTTCCGGACTGACGTAGGCGCTTGGAAAGGAAAGCACGTATTCGCGCCAACGATTTGAATCCCCTACTTCCTTCCACTCTTCGAAGCTGATCGAAGGGATTGGATCCCGCAGGTCGAGCTTTGTTTGGGCAAAGGATGTAACCGTCGCCACAATGCCAATGAGGCACGTTAGGATTCGCAAACGTGGTTCGACATTTGGCACGCCTACGTTTTACACTGCAACGGCGCGAATCCGGCTACCTAATTTGTCCGAATTCCCACCGGTACAATCGCGGAGCGTCAATGATTCCGATTCGAGACAATCGCCACGATCAGTACATACCGATTGTCACCTGGACAATAATTGGCCTTAACTGCCTGCTCTTTTAGTGGGATCGCCAAGGGCGGATTTTCGGAAACACTGTAGTCTTCTCCGACCTGACCATGCGTCCCCAGGAAGTCGTGCAGGTGTTCTACGGCGGTGAGATTTTCCCTCTCACCACGGTCTTCACGGGCATGTTTCTTCATGGAAACCTTGTCCACCTGATTGGGAACATGATCTTTCTGTTTGTGTTTGGTGGCGGGGTCGAGAGCGCATTTGGACCCATCCGCTTCATGCTTTACTACCTCTTCTGGGGCTTCATTGCTTCCGCGGCGCACATCTACGTCGATCCGGGAGCGCTAACGCCGGTGCTCGGTGCGTCTGGCGCGATTGGAGGCGTGTTGGGCTGCTACTTTCTGCTGTTCCCGGCCCACCGGGTCGAGATTTGGATTCCATTTCTGTTCACGTTTTTTGAGCTTAGTGCGTGGGTATTGCTGGGACTGTGGTTCCTATACCAAATCTTTGTTCCCCAGAGCGGCGTGGCGAACTGGGCTCACGCAGGCGGATTTCTCGCCGGAATGCTCACCGTCCTAATTGCCGGTGGCCGCGAGAAGATGCTGGCCGAACCCGAAACGATTTCCTAAGAACGGCTACAATCGCTAGGGCTCGTATCCATGAATCGTCCTGTTCTTCCAACTTGGCTCCTGCCGTGCATCGCTCTCACTGCTTTGCTCTCAAGTTATTCGATCTTTCTGCGGCACCAGGTGGAATCCAAGAATCGGGCTGTCACCATCGCCGTCGAATATGAAACCGTCGAGGCCCTCGCGAGCGGGGACGGCACACCAATCGACAAAGCCCTTGCAAACTTAAAGGCACAAGGAGTAACCGCAATTGTCCTCAGTGAGGAAACCATTGGCGAACTGATAGCCGAAGGGTATGCCTCCATCTCCGGGAACGAGTTGCGATTGCGGCAAAACCGAGTACTTAGCTCTGAAAAAGCGATCACGGCTCTCATTGGCCGCGCAGAGCGTGGGTTGAGGACTCGGTTTCCGGGAATGAAGTTTGTCCGGGGGCACGAAGAAGGCGAGTCGGCGCTTCGTGTCGAATTTGCCAGTCCATCCCTGATCCGGCAAACCGCCATCGGCTTGAATCCAAGTGTCGCCCAAATCGTACGCGATTCCGGCCTTGCGATCGTTTGCCGGATGTCGAACCCTCAAGGCGCGAGTGCGACGTATGTCCGAGAAACCCTCGGATGGGCGTCGGAGCTAGGCGCGTCCATCTTCCTGCCGCAGGGCGACCAGGTTCTGGGTCGACGAGATGCCATTCCGGAGACCATAGAGACGCTACGAAGTCGGGGCATGCTTTACGCCTCGCCGGAATTCACCAAGATCGGGGGAGATGCTCAGATCGTTGGTGGAGCGCCCGAGATTGTTGTTCGTCTCCACAGTGCACAGGTCGCGGAGCTGGACAAGCTTCCCCTCAGCGAAGCCATCGACCGCTACGCCAAAGCCAGCCGGGAGCGAAACATGCGAGCGCTACTGGTTCGGCCGGTCAGCATGGCTGCTGCCGATCCTCTGCACAGCTTCGCGATCTTTATCAAATCCATCAACGATGAGATTCGGAAGGACGGTGGCGACATGGGCCCGGCCCGCCCGTTCGAAGATTCTGCAGTGCCGAAGGGGATGATCGTACTCATCGCGCTATCGACTATCCCGACGGCATTCTTCGTCGCACAGTCCTTATTTAGAAACCAGAACACCGCTGCAATCCTTACTGTCATGTTTGGGCTGCTCTGTGTGGCCTCGTTAACGGGTTTCGGCAAATCGCTGGCGGCCCTCGCTATCGCAATTCTCTTCCCCATCGCGGCTTTCCTCGTGTTGGATTCGCGAGACGGGAAAAACATGGTGATGGAATTCCTTTTGGTATCCATCATCAGCCTCGTTGGGGGTTTGGCGGTGGCCGGAATGTTAAATGGCCTCCCCTATTTCGTCAAAGCTCAGGAGTTTCGCGGCATCAAGCTTGCCGTCTTCCAGCCGATCATCGTCGTCGCCTGGTATTACGCGGCGCGATTCACAAATCTTCGGGAAGCCATGAAGAACCCGATCACCTGGGGGGCGGCGTTCCTGACCATCTTCGTCCTGGGTGCTCTACTATTCATGAATTCCCGCACGGGCAATGACAATCCAGCGGGCGTCAGCGACATGGAGCTTAAGTTTCGCTCAATCCTGGACGCGCTGCTCTATGTCAGACCGCGTACGAAGTCATTTTTAATCGGGCACCCCTTCTTGATCGTCGGTATTGGGCTGCTTTTGCAATATCGCCGCCATCCCTCGGCGAAGCTTGCTCCTTGGTGTGCGTTATGCCTTTCGGTTGGCGCGGTTGGGCAAACAGATATCGTCAACACGCTTTGTCACTTACACACTCCAGTGGCGTTGAGCCTGCTTCGGAACCTGGTGGGTTTGATCCCCGGGTGTATCATCGGGCTTCTCTTGTGGGTTGTCGTTAGAAGATTTGCCTTGAGAGCGCCGGTGACTAACTGATGGCACGCTTACTTCTGGCTGGGTATTTCGGAGCGGGAAACCTAGGAGACGATGC
Source organism: Armatimonadota bacterium (assembly GCA_023423495.1). Lineage (GTDB taxonomy): Bacteria > Armatimonadota > Fimbriimonadia > Fimbriimonadales > Fimbriimonadaceae > 55-13. The sequence continues at coordinate 37 of JAFAFM010000147.1, read as the reverse complement.
AATCCTGCTTGGCTTTGTCCACGGTTTGGGCAATACC
>JAFAFM010000144.1 GCA_023423495.1 Armatimonadota bacterium | reverse complement strand
ATTGGGCACATCCCAACACTGGCATTTTGCCCAAGCAGCCAGTCGCGTCACCTATGAAAATCCTTGTACCAATAAAGCGGGTCGTCGACCCTTATGCAAAAGTGCGCCCGTTGTCTGACGGATCAGGCATCGACACCACTGGACAGAAGTTCGAGATCAACCCTTTCGATGAGATTGCGGTTGAGGAAGCTGTCCAGCAGAAAGAAAAAGATCCCTCTATTGAGATCACGGTGGTTTCAATTGGAGTGGCCGACTCCGAGGAGCAGCTTCGAAAAGCCCTGGCAATCGGCGCTGATAAAGCCATTTTGGTCGAGATATCCGCTACTCTAGATTCTCCGGGTGTTGCAGCCGAGCTGAAAGCGCTCGCCGACGAGTTGAAACCTGATTTGATCCTGATGGGCAAGCAAGCCACCGACGACGACAACAATCAGGCCGCCCAGATGCTTGCCGCGAAACTTGATTGGCCCCAGGCAACGTTTGCCTCAAAGCTCGAGTTGACTGGCGGGTCTGCGATGGTCACGCGCGAAACAGATTCGGGTGAGGAGACGCTACAGGTACCGCTTCCCGCCGTTGTGACGACGGACCTCAGATTGAATCAACCCCGCTACATTGCTCTTCCCGGAATTATTAAAGCTCGCAGCAAACCCTTGGAGAAACGACCTGCGACAGTCAACCAAGCGCCAAAGACGCGCGTAGTAAGCGCCGAGGCGCCGCCGGCAAGGCCCGCGGGTCGAAAGGTGGCCAGTGTCGATGAACTGGTTTCTGCTCTTCGCGAGCGAGGTGTCCTTTAATGTCCCGACTTCTGATCGTTGCCTTTGAAGCCTCGGAAGCGGTGCAATCAGCTGGATTTGCGCAGGCGCTAGGTCTTCCCTTCGACGTGCTCTCTCTTGCTGACACTCCCGACTTGGACCTGGGGGCAGAAACCGTCAAGGTTGCAAGTCTCGGGGAGCTGCCGGCAGCTGACGGTCTGGCCAAAGCGATTGCTACGGTTAGCGACGGCTACTCGCACATTGCCTCCGTTTCCAACATGCGGTCTAAGGACGTCCTGGCCCGCGTCGCGGGTTTGCTGGATGCAGCCATGGTGACCGATGTTCTACAAGTCCAGAGCCCGACTGTATTCCAGCGACCCATGGTCGCCGGTTCGATCATCGCCACGGTCGAAGTTCTTACGGAGCCGGTAGTCATTACATTCAGACCGGCAGGTTTCCCGCAGCCCAGTCGCACTGGCTCGTCCGCTACGGAATCTGTCACCCTAGACGCAACGTCTCGAGTCGTGCGCACCGGAACTACCAGTCGGGGCAGCACCCGCCCAGATCTCAGCCAAGCGAAGGTTGTGGTGAGCGGCGGTCGGCCACTCAAGGATGCGGCGACGTTCGAGTCTGTGGTCGGCGGTTTGGCAGATGCCCTCGGTGGAGCAGTCGGCGCAACCCGCGCCGCCGTGGATTCGGGAATTGCGCCAAACGAGCTTCAGGTTGGTCAGACCGGAAAAATCGTTGCACCCGACCTCTATATTGCGGCTGGCATTTCGGGTTCCACGCAGCACATGGCCGGCATCAAGGATTCCAAGGTGATCGTCGCCATTAACAAGGATCCGGATGCGCCAATTTTTGGCATTGCGGACTTTGGACTCGTTGCTGACCTCTTTGTGGCCATTCCGGAATTCAGAGCGAAGATTGGCAAGTAATTATCGTGGGGCGAGGAGATACCAAACGCCGTTCGAGCCGTCTTTATACGCATAGCAATCCATAGGAGATAAGATTTGAAACTACCATTCATCGCCGCCGCCCTTGCGATCGCGGCATTTTCCGCCGCACAGGTCGACGTGAACAAGACCGTTGTCGTTGTGAACGGCGAAGAGATCAAAGGAACGGAGTACTACCACCGAATGGAGTACCTATCGGGCGTCGGCAAGCCGATGTCCTCCGGCGTGGCCGAGTTCCCTCCCGGATTTCTCACCATCGAGCAGTTGATTACCGAGCGTCTCATCCTCCAACTGGCCAAAAACAAAGGCGTTTTCCCGACCGAGCCAGAAGTCGAGAATGAGTTGAAGAACCGAATTGCTGATGACCCCAAGCTGCTGGAAAACTGGCTTAACTCGGGTCGATCGGAAGCTGAACTCCGTTACACCATCCGCCTCGAACTTGCTCGGTTCAAAGTCGCAACCACCGGCGTAAACGTAACCGACCAAGAGATCGAGCAGCACTACAAGGCCAATCCGGCCATGTACACAACGCCGAAGAAGGTTAAGCTTTCGGTTATCGTAGTCCGAGATGCGGACGGTGCCGCCAAAGTCGATGCTGCGCTTAAGGCGGGCAAGAGCTTTAGCGACACCGCTAAAGAATTTAGTGAAGACGTTACCAAGGGAGTTGGTGGCGAACTCGGAAATCTTAACTTCAACGTGCTAAGCGAAACCGTGAAGGCAGCTCTGGATCAAGTTAAGATTGGCGATACCACGGGCTGGCTTCAGACTGGCGATGCCCAAGTCAAATTCCTCCTCCAGGACGTCACTGCAGCCAAGAAGATGGAATTGACGGCCAAGCTGAAGCGAGACGTTAGGAAGCGTCTGCTTCTCGACAAGGGCGCTGTTAAGAACAACGTGGCCAAAGAAATGTACGACCTGCGCGCCAAGTCGAACATCGACATTAAGGACAAGGTCTTCGCCGATGCCTATGCGCGGTTCATGGAAGCCTATAAGAAGGACATAGCGCTGAAGGGTGGCGGCAATTAGCCATTGGTCTTAATTGTCCGGATTGGTAAGAATCCCGTCGAAGCGGTCCGTTCATTGGACGGACCGCTTTTTCATACCCACCCCGAGCACCACTCCTTCCAAATGCTGGTCGACGCTGGAATCCAAGTCAAGGCCGTGGATGGCGCACTTACGGAAGGAACTCTGCTCGTCCCGGATACAAGTGGCCCGGTGTACGATCTGGTCCACATCGTCGACCGGTTATTGGGGCCGGGCGGCTGTCCCTGGGATATCGAACAAACCCACGTCACGCTTAAAAAGTATTTGATCGAAGAGGCCTATGAGGTCTTGGATGCGATCGATTCTGGTGACGTCGCCAAGCTAAAAGAGGAATTGGGCGATCTTCTGCTTCAGCCCCTTATGCACAGTCAAATCGAGGCCCGAGATTCCGATTGGGGAATCGATCAAGTCGCACAACTGATCACGGAAAAACTTGTCCGACGGCATCCTCACGTGTTCGGGGATTTAAGCGTGGCCGATGCTGACGAAGTCCTCCGAAATTGGGATCAAATCAAGAGACAGGAAAAGGGCGCTGAGCGAAAGTCCGTTTTGACCGGCATTCCAAAAGGCATGGCATCGCTGCTTCGTGCCCACGAAGTCAGCAAACGGGCAGCGCGCGCGGGATTCGAGTGGCAAGACATCGAAGGCGTCTTTGATAAGCTTCGCGAGGAGGAAGAGGAAACGCGCCAGGCAATTGCGAAGGGTGATTTGGCAGAAATCGAAAGCGAAATCGGAGACCTGCTATTTACCGTGGTGAACATTGCCCGGTGGGCCAAAGTCGAACCCGAAGAGGCCCTCCGTAAGATGCTGAACCGCTTTTGCGATCGCTTTACCCTTATGGAGCAAGAAGCCGACCGCCCGCTCTCTGAGTTGTCACCGGAAGAGTGGGACCACCTTTGGCGTAAGTCCAAGGAAAGGCTTGCCAAATGAGAGCCATCCTTTGTCTCGGTACAGCTTTGATCGCCGGAAGTGCCATGGCCTGGCAAGATACCGGTCACATGGTCATTGCCGAGATTGCCCGTCAAACCATGTCCCCCAAGCTGGTCGCCGAATGCGAATGGCTTTTGAAACAGGACGCAGAGCCCAAAACCAACGATTTTCTAACCGCGTCATGCTGGGCCGATGACTTCAAGACTCCGGCAACTGCACCGTGGCACTTTGTGAATTTTCACTTCCGCACGGATGGCAAAGCGACCGACAATAAGCCCGGCGAGCCCAATGTTCTCACTGCCCTGAAGCGATTTAGTGAGGTATTGCGCGATAAGCGACGTGATCCACGAGAGCGGGCAGAGGCATTGCGACACATCATGCATTTCGTGGGCGACGTCCATCAGCCGATGCATGCCGTGGCGCGCGATTCGGACGAGCTTCCTGCGGGGGACCGCGGAGGCAATGAGTTCAAAATTCTTCCCATCGAGAAGCACAAGCAGCTCGAACGTCCTCCGATGAACTTGCATGCCTTGTGGGATATGGGCGGCAACCTCTTCGGCACCTTTCCGAGGCCGTTATCAAAGGATCACAGGGCGGAGATTCTACGCCTGGCGACGTCGATCCGAGCCCGGCATCCCCAGGCAACGTTGAGCAACATCGCCAATATCGACCCGACAGCTTGGGCGCAAGAGAGCGTTGGGCTTGCCAAGGATTTCGTCTACAGACTCAAAGAGAACGAAGCGCCGCCTGCTGACTACATTAAGAAGTGCGAAGAGGCCAGCGCTAAACGGGTCGCCTATGCGGGATATAGGCTCGCCGCGTACCTCAAAAACCTGATGGGCTGAGTTCAAATTAGGTTCACCGAACTCCAATTTTCAATTCGGACCTAAGTTTGTTCCACATTCCTGCCGATGATTTCACATGAAATCTACGGGGTTTTCAAAAAGCCTCGGACAAGGAAGATGGTTTCGGTTTAAGGAGTTCGGTCAGTGAGTCTGAGAATTAATACCAATATCCCGGCAATGCACGCCCTTTCGAATCTTGCGCGGACCAATGCGCAGATGCAGGGCTCCATCGGACGACTAAGTTCGGGCCTGCGCATTAACAGCGCGGCAGACGACCCGGCGGGTCTGATCATCAGCGAAGGCATGCGCGCACAGATTAAAGGTCTTGAGCAGGCCATTCGAAATTCCCAAGACGCGATCAACATGTCGAAGACGGCCGAAGCGGCCCTGGATGAAGTCCAGAAGCTACTGCGCGACATTCGCGGTCTCGCGGTCAGTTCTGCCAATACTGCCGTTGCGGATGCCTCCGTCCTCCAGGCGAATCAAACTCAGATTCGCTCTACGATCGCGTCGATCAATCGTATTGCCGAGCAGACTCAATTCGGCACCAAGAAGCTTCTGAATGGCACGGCCGGCGCTCTGGCTAACGTGACCTCGACCGCAAACGTCGATAGCATCTACATGGGTGGCACCTTTAACGGCGAGAATGTCGTCAGCGGCCCGATCACCATTGACCGAGTGGTTCAAGGGACGCGTGCCGGCATTACCCTCGGCAACTCTTTTGCAAGCCCCAACACCGTTGTCACAGCCTCCGGTTCGTTCGTGATTAACGGCTATTCGTTCACCGGCAACGGCACCGAGACGGTTGCCAGCTTGGCGGCGAAGATTAACGAAATGAGCGCCACCACCGGCGTCACCGCTCAAATCACCGGCGCCGGACCGTACGCCATTGCCCTAACACAGACAACTTACGGGGCGAATCACCGAATCGATTTCTTCGATCCATCGAACGTATTGCACAACGCCTCATCAGCATCCTCGCAGGGTGTCGACGCCGTATTCAACGTTTCCATGACGACGGACAACGGAGTTCAAACCATCCCATTTACGGGTGGTCAAGGACCCTCCGAATCCGGCCTGCAACTTACCGATCGTGATGGCAACATGATCGTCATCAATGAAAATGGCAACTCCAGCATCGCCGCGCCAACTCAAGTTGGCGTCCTGACGGCCGGTTCCGTTCGCTTCCAGATTGGAGCTTTCGCGAATCAATCTGTCGCTTTCTCCATGCCCACCGTCTTCGCGCAGAACTTGGGAGCCGGAGCGATTCCGAACGGTTCGATCGCTACGCTCGACGTCACCACTCAACAGGGCGCATATGACGCCATGAAGATCATCGATGCCGCGATTACCCAGCTTGCTCAGCAACGTGGTGAACTCGGCTCATTCCAAAAGAACTTCTTGGAGTCCACTGCCCGATCGCTTGGAATTGCCCAAGAGAACTTGACCGCGACTGAAAGTCAAATTCGGGATGCAGATATGGCCCAAGAGATCACCGAATACACGCGTCTGCAAATCTTGCAGCAAAGCGGTATGTCCGTTCTTGCTCAGGCCAACAAGCAGCCCCAGCAAGTCCTTCAATTGCTCCAAGGTTAGTTTTCTCCAAAGCATCCTCATTACCCCCTCGCTAACCGAGGGGGTCTTTCATTGCCCATAATCACCTGTGCTCTATCAATTTGATGCGTGCGAGGCCGGTAAGTGAGGCGAAGTATCGGCCGGGGGCTAAGTCAGCTCATCAGCGAGTCTTCCGAGACTCCGGCAAAGCCGGTTCGAGCGGCCAACGATGCGGCGATCGAGGACATCGTTCCGAACGCACGTCAGCCACGCTTGACCTTCGAACCCGAAGCTCTCCAGGAATTGGCAAGCTCGATCAAGGAATTCGGAATTCTGCAGCCGTTGGTTGTGCGGACCTTGGATGGGGGCAAGTATGAGCTGATTGCCGGTGAGCGGCGCCTTCGCGCCGCCAAATTAGCGGGACTCAAGCGCGTGCCGATCAACGTGAGGGTGGCGACAAACGAGGCGTCGCTGGAACTTGCGCTCATCGAAAACATTCAGCGCGAAGACATCAATGCCATGGAATGCGCGCGCGCTTATAGACAACTCATCGATGAATTCAAACTTACCCAGGAGCAAGTCGCAGCTAAAGTTGGGAAGTCCCGAGTCGCAATTACCAACACCCTACGACTCCTGAAGCTGCCGACGCGCATTCAGAATGCCGTGAACGAGGGAGCGATCAGCGAGGCCCACGCCCGTGCATTGCTCGGCTTCGAGAATGAAACGCACATGATCGCGGTCTTCGATCAGGTCCTCGAGCAGGGCTTGACCGTCAAGGACGTGGAGCAGAAAGCTAGAATCGCGCCGAGGCAGCCTAAACGCAAGTCGGCCGGTCAGGATAACACACCTGCTGACCCTAATCTTGAAGCGTTGCAGGAAGCCCTTTCCACCTATTTCGGCAGTCCTACGCGGATTCGAAAGTCGGGCCCCGGCGGAGAACTGACAGTCCAGTTCTATTCGGACGACGACCTCGACCGAATCCTCGATATCTTCGGGTTCCGCATTTGAGTTTCGAGATTCGGACGCTTGAACCCAAAGACATTCCGGGCGCCGTCGCCCTACAACGGGCATGCTTCCCTGCCCCATTTCCGGAAGAGCTCCTGTGGTCCACGGAACACTTGGAACGTCACCACGAGCTATTCCCGGACGGGCAATTTGTAGCGATCGCGGACGGCAAGGTCCTCGCCAGCGCCAGTTCGACCCTAATCTCTGAAGCGACTTGGGAGAGGCACACGAACTGGGAAGCAACGGTTGGTGGACCGTTCCTCAAAACCTTCGACCGTGATGGAACCACGCTTTATGGTCTGGACATCAGCGTTCATCCCAACTTTCGGGGGAAAGGCATTGGGAGACTTCTTTACCGAGCCAGATTCGATCTCGTGCAAAGTCGAGCGCTAACCCGATTCGGCACGGCCTGCCGACTTCCTGGCTATTCGACGTATGAAACTCATTACCCGGGGGTCTCGGTCGAAGAGTATGCCGCCAAGGTAGCCTCTGGCGACATAACCGACCAAACGATGACACCTCTTTTGCGATACGGCTTGACCTTTAGGATGGTAATTCGGGACTATATGGAGGATTCTGAATCCGCGAATGCCGCGGCTCTTTTGGAGCGGACGGCGTGACAATCAAAGTAGCCGCGGTCAACTGGGAATTGCAGCCCATCACAAGCGATAGTCAGTTCTTCGCTCATTGCTACGACCTAGTCGAGGAGGCACACGGAGCGGGCGCCGACATCGTAGTTTTTCCTGAATTGATGGTCCTTGAGTTGCTCCACTTAGAGCCGAAGCTCAAGGAGACCCTCGTCCCCAAGTACCTGTCTCAGTTCAGCGAAGCCATCGAAGACTGGATCCAGCGGATTTCTTCAAACAGCGGCATCGTCCTTGTTGGCGGATCACATTTTAAGGAAGTCAATGGCGGCATTGTCAACGCTTGTGCGATCGGCCATCCCTCACTGGGCATCGTCACCGGGGCCAAGAACAACCTGACCCAGTACGAAAAGGAGATGTGGGACCTGTCGACCGGAGAAAGCCTGGTTCAAGTGCCAGATCGCAGACTTGGCGTCACCATTTGCTACGATGCCGAGTTTCCTGAGTCGGGCCGAATTTTGGCCGAAGCTGGAGTTACGCTCCATTGCGTACCAGCCTTCACCGAGACAGAGCACGGATTTCATCGAGTTCGGTACAGCTGCCACGCACGGGCGCTCGAGAATCAGAACTACGTCATTCACGCTTCGCTTGTAGGGAGTCTCGGCCGAGAACCAGTACCGAGCGCATTAGGTTCTAGCGCGGTCATCGCTCCGCCGATTGATCCCTTTCCTGCCAATGGAATGCTTGCCGAAACGCCACGAAACACCAAGGGCATCGCCATCTACGACCTGGACATGGATCTGTTAGAGCAGGCGCGGCATACTGGAGACGTTCGGAATTGGCATGATCGCAACGCCAGAAATTGGCATATCAGCGGGTCAATTTAGGTAAGCATTGTTGGCATAAAGCTGTACACTGTAAAGACCATGGTACAGGTTTCCACTTTCTTGCGAACGGCAATCTGCGCGCTCGCGCTTGTGAGCGCATCCGCATTCGCCCAAACCCCAGCAAAGGATGCGATGAAGTCCATCAACGCTTATCGGACCCAGTTGCTGACTGACGCGCGGTCCTCAGGCAAAACCATTAACGTGGCGGTCCTGAACGAGGGCGTCAAAGCAAAGGCAGAAGAGCTGATCAAAGGCATTGAGCCCGCGAAAGTCGATGCGAAAGATGCGTATGATTGGGCGCTTGTCTTCCAACTCGCCCAACGGCACAAGGAGGTCTGCGATCTCTGCCACAAGTTCCTGATGTCCAACCCTACGCCGGAGGAGAAGTACCGAGCCCAGACGCTCATGATGACCAGTTGCAATGCCCTTGGTGAGGGCGACATGCTCGTCATGACGCTCAAGGACATCAAGCCGATGAATGCGGCGGCTGGCCGAAGTTTGGCTTCGATGACCGCGAACGCTTACGCCGACACCATCGCAAGAACTGAGGGACCCGAAGCTGCCATTCGCGCGCTGGATGACATCGCCGCCAAAATGCTGGCCGAGGACCACAAGGCAAATGCCCAGCAAATGCTGAACTTGGCCAAGGCTCGGGAGGCCCAAACACCCCCGCGAACGGCTCCCAAGCCAGATGCGGAGAGGCTTGCAGACTTTGAGGTCACCTCGCGTAGCTCTGAGTTAGCCGCCAAATTTGCGATCGTGGACAAGAAGGCAGAGCTTCTCACCTCGATGGGCAAGAAGGCCGAAGCTGGCAAGCTGCTGAAGGAGTTTGCCGCAAGCGTCGATCCGAAGCTGCCTGCCGCTCGCACGATCAACGCGACCGTCAAACGGTCCGCCATGATTGGCGCTCCCGCGCCCGTTCTGAATGTCGAGCGCGGCTATGGTGATTTTAAGGGGCTAGAGAGTCTGAAGGGGAAGGTCGTGATTATCGACTTCTTCGCCCACTGGTGCGGCCCCTGCAAGGCCAGCTATCCGGACATGCGGAAGATGTACGACGAGCTCAAGGGTAAGGGCCTGGAGATTGTCGGCGTGACCCGCTACTACGGTTACTATGGCCAGGAAAACTCCCAGGCTCGGGACATGCCAAAGGACGTGGAATTTGGCAAAATGGCGGACTTCATCAAGGAGTTTAACATTGCTTGGCCGGTGGTCTACGGTGAGCAGGCTAACTTCGAAGCCTACGGCGTCACGGGTATCCCGCACGTGACCGTTCTCGACCGAGAGGGCAGAGTCCACTCGATCGAAATCGGCTATTCGCCGGCGCTTTTCAAGAAATTCCGCGAGGAAATCGAGAAGCTCGTCGCCCAGAAGTAAGTCTGGCTTCGACACAAGAAAAGAGGCGGTGGAATCCACCGCCTCTTTTTATTTGCAACGGGAGCCAGGCCTATCGTTGAAACCAACCTGGCTACACCCGCTCGTCTAAAAACCTGATGAAGATCAGCGCTTTTATTGTCAGTTCCATCCTAATGCTCGGCATTATCGGTTGCAGCCCGGAAGCACAGCGATCGGCAGAAGACGCCAAGGCAAAGGCCGCCGAAGGAGTGGACGTGGCTGGTGACGCCGCCGCCAATGCTTTAATGACGGGCAAGATCCGCACCGCCCTTACGACCGCAACCGACCTGAAGGTCGAGGACCTGGACGTGGATACGGTCGGCAAGAAGATCACCCTGAAGGGCAAAGCAGACGCGAAAAACAAGACTCGGGCGGGAGACATCGCCCGGAATCAGGCCGGAGATGAATACGAAATCGTCAACGAGATCGAAAGCCCGTAGATTGGATTCGTTCCCAGTTCTATAATCAAGTTAGTTAGGAGTGTTAATATGGCAAATGTGATGGACATCGATAA
>JAFAFM010000139.1 GCA_023423495.1 Armatimonadota bacterium | reverse complement strand
GTTGGGCCCAGCTCTTGGGCTCGTGCGAAGGAGATCGCCATCTTATGTCCGGCGAAGAGCGAGAAGCCTTGAAATGCCAGGGCGATCAGCAATCCGATGATTGCGCCATTGGTTCCGAAGAACATCGCGCCGATGCCAACGGCCAGCGCGCCAACAACTGCCAACAAAATTCCTGTCTTAAGTGCGTTCAACCAGTTTCTCCTTGCGTGTTGAGCATTCTAACGCTCTGGGGTGAAGTTTGGTTCGCAACATAGGCCGAGCGGCAAAACGGAGCTTGCGAGATTGGCAAAAGTGCGTTAAGATTCTGCGGTGGAGAAGGCAAACGCGTGCGAACCTTCTATCGAGGTCTTACCGTCATTCGTTGAAAGGTGCATTCAAAAATCCTTCACGCAGAAAAATGGGGCCTTTGGTCTAGAATAGAGTTTCATGGGTTCGGCGTGGGGTGGGCAGCAGCCCGAAAGTCGAGTCCTTACGGGTTGGGTGGATAAAAGCAGATGGCATTGCCTCGCGTTTCAATGGTTCAGTTCCTTCAGCAGAAAGGCTTTTTAAAGCCCGAGCAGCTAGAAGAAGCAGTCAAGGTTCAGCAGCAGACAAAAGAGCCGGATCTCGGTCGCGTGCTCGTTTCTCTCGGATTGGTCGGAGAGCGCGAGGTGCTGCAAGCCAAAGCCCAAGAAATGGGTATCGGTTTCGTCGATCTGGACCGGGTCAACATCGAAAGCTCGGCAATTAACGTTGTCCCCGAAAGAATTGCAAAATCGCACAGCGTCATCCCCGTCAAAAAGGACGGCCAGACGCTTTGGCTCGCGATGGCCAACGACAAAAACATCCTGGCCCTCGACGACGTAAAGATGGCTTCCGGCTGCAGGGTGGTGCCGGTTCTGGCTCTTCCCGGGGCGATCGAAGACGCGATAAAGAAGAATTACTCCGGCGGTTCCTCCAACGGAGACGCTGCAGGAGCTGCCGCTGCGGCCGGCTCCGCTGGACCCGCTGCCAACGTTGACCTTCGCGCCGACATCCGAGGTGCAATCGCCGCGGCGGGCGTTCAGCGTGGCCGTGAAGGTGAAGACGAGGATAAAGATGCCGAGCAGATGGCGGAGCAGGCTCCGATCATCAAATTGGCGAACGCTTTAATTCAGCAGGCGATTGCTGACCGCGCCTCGGACATCCACGTCGAACCGCAGCAGCGATCTGTGCGTATTCGGTACCGCTTGGACGGTGTTTTGATGGAGGCGATGACGGTTCCGCGTAACCTAATGGCCCCCCTCATCAGCCGTCTCAAGATCATGGCCGACATGAACATCGCCGAGCGGCGTGTTCCACAGGACGGTCGTATCGAAGTCCGGCACGCCAGCAAGGAATATGACCTCCGCGTAAGCTCGATCCCGACGCCGTATGGCGAAAAGATCGTTATGCGTATTCTCGACAAGTCGAGCGTCATGATCGGTCTGAACAAGCTCGGCTTTACGTCGGAGAACGAAGCCAAGATCGAAGAGCTTGTCTCTCAGCCACAGGGAATGTTCCTCTGTACGGGTCCGACGGGTTCTGGAAAGACTACGACGCTTTACTCCTGTCTAAACATCTTAAACACGATCGGCGTCAACATCATCACTGCCGAAGACCCGATCGAGTACCAGCTCGCCGGTGTCGCCCAGGTTGGTATGAACCGAAAGGCCGGTCTGACCTTCGCCACCGCCCTTCGCGCCTTCCTTCGACAAGACCCCGACATCATGATGGTCGGAGAGATGCGAGACCTTGAAACGGCCGAAATCGCGATTGAGTCCGCGCTTACGGGTCACATGGTTCTCTCCACGATCCACACGAACGACGCGCCTTCCACTACCCTTCGTATGATCGACATGGGTGTGGAGCCGTACTTGATCGCCGCGACGCTCACCGGAGTTCTCGCTCAGCGTCTTGGACGTCGCGTCGACCCCGAGCACCGCGAATCTTACGAGGTGCCCGCGATCGATCTGCGACGTTTTGGTTTCCAATTGACGGATCCCGACGAAAAAGTCACCCTTTACCGTGGGATTCCACACGAAGACAACCGAATGACTGGATATAAGGGTCGAACTGGCTTCCACGAGCTGATGACCATGAACAACGAAATCGCGGAGTTGGTTGTCCGCCGAGCTCCAGTTGCCGACGTTCGCGCGGCAGCCAAGGCGAACGGAATGCACGAACTTCGTGAAGACGGCTTGACGAAAGTGTTGGCCGGTCAGACCGACCCGCAAGAAGTCATGCGCGTGGTCTTCACCGCTGGTTTCGGCTAGATAGAAAGGTTTTGGACTGCATCTGGATTAATTAGCAATACATCTTATGGATACAAACACTCCGATGTTTCAAGTGCCGGGAGCAGCCGCTCCCGAGGCTGCAACCGAAGAGGTCAAAAAGGCGGGCGCCCCGATCCCGTTGGAAGACCTTCACATCGACGAGCTTCTGCACATCGTTGTCGACCGAAACGCTTCCGACCTGCACATTTGTCAGGGTGAAGCGCCGGTCATTCGAGAAGATGGCGCGCTGAAGCGTCTGAACTTCGAGAAGTTCACGTCGCAGATTTTGCAGCGAATGATGTACGAGATCATTTCGGACGATAACATCAACCGATTTGAAACCACCCTTGAGTTGGACTTCTCGTACCAACTTCCGAGACGCGCTCGCTTCCGTGTAAACATGTATCGCGACCGCGGTTCCTGCGCAGCTGCCTTCCGATTGATCCCCCAGAAGATTCCAACCGTTCGGGACCTCAATCTGCCTCCGCTGTTGGAAACTCTCACGGATAAGCCCCGCGGTTTGATCTTGGTCACCGGACCGACCGGTTCTGGTAAGTCGACGTCGCTAGCGGCGATGATCAACCACATCAACATTAATAAGGCGGTCCACATCATCACGATCGAGGACCCGATCGAGTATCTGCACACGCACAAGCAGTCGGTCATTAACCAGCGTGAGTTGGGTGGCGACACCAAGAGCTTCTCCAACGCACTCCGCGCATCGCTCCGTGAAGACCCGGACGTTCTGCTCGTCGGTGAAATGCGAGACATGGAAACCATTTCGCTCGCGATCACCGCGGCGGAAACGGGCCACTTGGTCTTCGCGACTTTGCATACGAACAACGCCGCAGAATCTGTCGACCGTATCATCGACGTTTTCCCTCCCGGCCAGCAAGAGCAGATTCGCGTTCAGCTCTCGAACAACCTGCAGGCGATCATCTCTCAGCAGCTGCTTCCGAGAGCAGGAGCACCAGGTCGAATCCCGGCTAATGAGATCATGCTTGCCAGTCCGGCCATTCGCAACCTGATTCGAGAAGCGAAGACGCACCAGATTCCGTCAATGATTCAAACGAGCGGAAACCTGGGCATGATCACCATGGACCAGTGCTTGCGAGACTTGTACCTGAAGGGTTACGTAACGCTGGAAGAGGTTTTCAGCCGCTGCCAGAACCCAGACGAATTGAAGAAGATGATCAACACGCCGCAGCAGGGCGCCCAATCTGGCGCACCGCAGCGGCGCTAAAGGAGCACCATGCCAGTATTCAGCTACACCTTCCGCGACGCAAGCGGCGGAATCCAAAAAGGAACCGCCGATGCCGAAAGTGAGGAGATTCTAAGAAAGAGGTTCGAGGAGCAAGGGTTCACCATCACCGAGGTGACCATGATCAAAGCGAAATCGGCTAAGCCGAAATCGTTTGGAAAGGTCAAGCTCACAAACCTCTCGGTCTTCTGTCGCCAGTTCTCCACCATGGTAGACGCAGGTGTTTCCTTGGTTCGCTGTCTGGACGTTCTCGGCCAGCAGACCCAAGATCCAAAGCTGAAGAAAATCATTACGGACATTGGCGAGCGGGTCGAATCGGGCGAAAGCTTGTCCCGCGCCATGCAGCGCCACCCCAAGACGTTTAGCAACCTGTTCATCGGTATGATCAAAGCCGGTGAAGTCGGTGGTGTCTTGGAGGAAACCCTCCAGCGCCTCTCGCACTTCTTGGAAAAGGACGTAGAACTTCGCCGCAAGGTCAAGTCCGCCCTCACCTATCCGGTTTTGGTTGCGGTTTTGGCAACCGGTATCACCGGCTTCTTGGTCTACTGGTTCGTTCCCCAGTGGTCCGACATTCTATTCGACCTCGGCCTTAAGCGAGACGAGTTGCCTGGCCCCACGAAATTCCTAATTGCTGTTTCCGACACCATCAAGTACCACTGGTGGATTGTGGCGATCTCGCTGGTCGTCATCATCGTCGCTTACAAGTTGTTTGTCTCGACAAGGTTCGGTCGTCGAGTGGCCGATCGCGTGAAGCTGAAGATTCCGATCTTTGGAAAGCTTCACCACAAGATCTGCCTCGCCCGGTTTAGCCGGACGATGGGCACGCTCTTAACGTCGGGTGTTCCTATCCTGCAGGCAATGGAAACGGTGGCTGGAACAGTTGGAAACACGATCATGTCCGATGCGGTTCTCGAAGCCCGTGCTCGAATCCGAGAAGGTGACCGAATCGGCGACCCGCTCGAAGAGTCGCGGCTCTTCCCGCCGATGGTCGTTCACATGATCGGTGTTGGCGAAGAGTCCGGTTCGTTGGACTTCATGTTGCAGAAGATCGCGGATTTTTACGAGTCCGAGGTGGAAGCAACGCTTGCTTCGCTCACAGCTGCCTTGGAGCCCATCATGATCGTCGGGCTGGGATTCGTCGTAGGCTTCATCGTTATTTCGATGTTCCTTCCGCTGGTGGACGTTATATCTAAGCTGTCTGCGGGCGGTGGAGAAGAAGGCGAGTAATCGCCGCTTGAATCGCAACAGCCTGCCGGATGTTACCGGCAGGCTGTTTTGTTGCTAGGATTGGAATTTGTTTCCTGAGTGGAGTTGGGTAATGGCGCTGGTGTTCGGGGCTGCAATTGGCAGCTTCCTGAACGTTGTCATCTACCGAATGCCCCGGGGTTTGTCCCTCAGCGATCCGCCCAATAGCTTCTGTCCCAAATGCAAGAGTCGCCTGCTCATGAGCGACATGATCCCGCTGTTGACCTGGCTCATACGACGCGGGAGATGCAAGTACTGCGACGCTAAGATCCCTTCACGCTATTTCTGGGTCGAGCTTTTGAACGGTGCCATCTGGTCCGGGATCTGGTGGCAGTACCTGATCGTTGGCGACGATTGGATGAAGGCGCTTTGCTATGCTTTCGCTGCAAGCACGCTGGTCGCAATTATCTTTATCGACTGGGAGCTATACATCATCCCAGATCAAATCAACGCTTTCCTCCTGTTCTTGGGTTTAGCCTACAACGCTTGGCTTTATGCCCAGGGCAACCCGGCGGCGGTGACTTGGGGGATGCCAAGCAGTGTGGCGGGCGCACTCGTTGGCGTCGGAGTGCTGTGGGGAATTGCGTTTATCGGTCGGCTGGTGTTTGGTAAAGACGCAATGGGCCACGGCGACATCAAGATGGCGCGAGGAATCGGCGCGATCCTGTTTCCAGCATTAGCGGTCGTTAGTTTTGGACTTGCGGTGGCGCTGGGAGCGGTCCTTGGCGTGGCACAGGTGCTGATTCGACCCCACTTGGAAAGGAAGCGAGCGAAGACGGAGGGCCACGCGGAACAAGCGGATGTTGCTCTCGATTCGGAAGAAGATTACGAGCCAGAGTCGATTGGCTCGTTGCTTAAATGCGGGTTAGGATATATCCTATGCATCGACGTCATCGGGCTCTTTATTCCCAAGCTGTATAAGGCTTGGTTCAATGAGGATCCTTATGCGCCGATTGAAGATTTGGAAGATTTTGAAGCTGATTTCACGATGATTCCGTTCGGGCCCTACCTGGCCCTCGGAGCCATTGTGGCGACAGTATTCGAAAAGCAATTGCTGGGTGTGGTGCGCTCCTATTGGATTTGGGCGGCCGGAGATTGAAAAATAGTGGGAACATGCGCGAACCGCATTCCGTCCCACGTTTGGGGAATTACGGAGTCGTTGAGACTATGAAACGCAAAACTGCATTTACGATGATCGAATTGCTGGTTGTGATCGCGATCATTGCGATCTTGGCTGCAATCATCTTTCCTGTATTCGCGAGGGCCAAAGTTGGCGCGTACCGAAGCTCGGATATCACGAATATGAATTCGTTGAGAACCGCGCTTCAACTGTATCGTGCCGACAACGGCGCATATCCGCCAGCTCTCTTGGGCTACGTGAATACTTACAGCGGCGATCCAACGGCGATGGATGTCATGCCCGCGAACGAACTCAAGGCGGCGCTCTATTCTCGTAGAGTCGAATCTCTCAAGACTTTCACCCCAGCAAATGAGAAAGCAACGAATTCCGAAATCACCAATGCAGAATGGCCTCCGGCAGACCCCCGCGCCGCTGGCTCCGCTCCCCAACTCGATCTCAATGGTGACGGCGTAATTAATGCCACCGACGACGGCGCTGGCGCTCGACAAGCGTACGGCCCGGGCACCGTGGTCACGCGATTCGCCCCCGGATTCGGCACTATTGATGCCCGCTATTACAGCATCAGCGGATACGACAC
>JAFAFM010000129.1 GCA_023423495.1 Armatimonadota bacterium | reverse complement strand
CACCATCGTGGCAACCGGACCAACAGTGTCCGAAAAATTGGCATCGAGCGGACCGTTGATTACGTGAATGTGGGAGGCAGTCGTGAGGCCAATCAAATCCTCGAAAGTCGCCGCCACCCGAAGCGTGTGCGCAGTTTGATCGATCCAGACTTCCACGAATCCCGTCCCCGGCGAGAAGTTCGGCGGCTCCTCATTCGCCCCGTTTAAATGGGAAAAGAAGTAGAGCGATTGAGCCTGGCTAAGGCCCGCAAGGACCATCGGCATTAAAACGCAACTCAATAACCGAAACTTCATGATGAACCCAGCATACGCCATCGCGCTAATCCATCCAAAGCCTAAAGAGTGCAAGAAGCGAAACCTGGTAATCGCTTGCAATTCCAACGAGCGGGCGTCCTAGCCCACCACCTAAATCTCGGACAGACGTACGTTTAGTGAGCGGCCCATAATTTGGGCGGATAAACTCCGCGCGTGTCTAGCTCCCGCAATTTTGGATTCGAGACCCGCATGCTTCACGCGGGGCATGTGCCCGACCCGTACGTGGGGTCGAGGGCGGTGCCGATCTACCAGACCACCAGCTATGTCTTTGAGAGCGCGGATGAAGCGGCCCACCTCTTCGAGCTGAAACAGTACGGAAACATCTATTCCCGCATCAGCAACCCCACGACCGCGGTCTTGGAGGAGCGGATCGCCTCGCTTGAAGGGGGAACGGGCGCGGTGGCCATGGCGAGCGGGATGGCGGCGCAATTTGGAACGGTGATGACCCTTTGCCAACCGGGGGATCACATTGTGGCCTCGAGTCAGCTCTATGGGGGATCGCTCACCCAGCTCACGCACACGCTCAAGAAGCTTTCGGTGGCCGCCTCTTTCGTCGATCCTTCCAAGCTCGATGCGTGGGAAGCGGCCATTTCACAGGAGACCCGCCTGTTATTTGTGGAGACGATCGGCAACCCCAGAGGTTCAATCGCGGATCTTGCCGCCCTTTCCGATCTCGCCAAGAGCAAGGGGATTCCCCTGGTGGTGGATAACACCTTCGCGACTCCTTACCTCTGCCGTCCGATCGAGCATGGCGCAACCTTGGTGGTGCATTCCGCCACCAAGTTTATGGGCGGGCACGGCACCTCGATTGGAGGCGTGGTGGTGGACTCGGGCGAGTTCGACTTTTCGACGTTTCCGACCATCGCGGACGATTCGCCCAGCTATCACGGGATGAAGTTCTTCGACACCTTCGGGCACTACGGGTTCCTGATGAAACTTCGGGCGGAGACCGTGCGCGATACCGGCGCCTGCATCTCTCCCTTCAACAGTTTTCTTCTGCTTCAGGGCCTGGAAACGCTTTCTCTTCGGATGGAGCGGCATGTTTCCAATGCCCAAGGCGTGGCTGAGTTTCTGGAGAGCCATCGATCGGTGCGGGCCGTGCATTATGCGGGCCTCCCTTCCCATCCCCACCATTCCTTGGCGAAGAAGTACCTTCCGAAGGGTCCGGGAGCCGTCCTTGCCTTTGAAATCGAGGGGGGCCGTGAGGCTGGCAAGCGATTCATCGAGTCGCTGGAGCTGTTTTCTCATCTTGCCAACGTCGGCGACGCCAAATCTTTGGTCATCCATCCTGCTTCCACGACCCACCAGCAAAACACCGACGAGGAACTGTTGGCGGGTGGAATCTCCCCGGGCACAATTCGGCTATCCGTGGGCTTAGAAACATTGGAAGACCTTCTATGGGATTTGGATCAGGCGCTTACTACATCCCAATCTTAAGCAAATAGCTCGGTCAGCCAGGGGTTTCGAAACTTTCCTTCCGGGTCCAATTCTCTCATTAGGCTTTGGAAGTCGGAGAACTTGGGGAAGCTTGTACGGATTAGGTGGGGCGGGACGAGTGAAAGCTTTGCCCAATGAGGTTTCGCGCCGAGGGGCAACAGTTCCCTCTCCAACACCATTAGAATGCTCTTTACCAGTGGCCAGTCCGTGGTCCAAGTGAAGTGAAATGCTACGGAAGGCTGTAGGTAGAACGGGCTTATCCAGAATTCATCCTGGGCGATGGCGCGAATCTCGGCGACCTGCAGCGCCGGCGCGATAATCCCCCGGAGACTTCTGATTTTGCAGAACGCCTTAACCGCGTTCTCCTTCGGGATGAGGTATTCGGACTGTAATTCCTCACCTGAGCTGGGAGTAAATCCCATTCGGAAATGAGGCAGCCGCTCATAGGCAGGTCCCCGCTGGCCCAGTTGGGTGGTGCAGTTCTCGGCAGTGAGTTCCGATATGGGATGCAAAGCCGTCTTCGCAGGTTTGGCTCCGAAAAGAGTGTCCGGCGAAGAGCCATCGGCAATGGATTTGAACCAAATCTGGTCTATCAGATCTTCCTTCCAGGTGGAAAACAGGCTGACGCTGTACGCAGACGCCAGAATCTCGGTTAGGTGCTCGGCCCCTTCCGAGGCGGGGAGGCCCAAGTACACAGTTTGGGCGACATCGTAGGCAGGAGTGACTTTTACCGTGAGGGATGTGACAATCCCCAAAGCTCCCAGCGACACCACCACCCCTGCAAACTCAGAATCGCTGGTTGAAATGTGCCGCAATTCCCCGTTGGCCGTGACCAGGTCTAGGGAGTCGATGAGGCTTGCCAGGGATGGGTTGTCCTGTCCGGAACCGTGTGTCGCCGTCGCGGTAGCCCCGGCCACCGAAATATGCGGAAGCGAGGCGTAGTTGGCAAGGCTGTAGCCTTTTGAATGCAGGAATTGACTTAGCTCTCCGAACCTGACGCCGGATTGGATGGCTACGAGGCGCCGCTCCTGATCTATTGGACCGATCCCTTGGAGATTGCGGGTAGAGATCTGAACTCCGTCCGTGTCCGCGATTCTATTAAAGGAGTGTCGCGTGCCGAGGGCTTTTACGCTGGGATTTCGGGCAACCAACTCACGAACTTCCTCAACGGAAGTCGGCTCCAAGACTTCTTTGGCCGAGTATTTAAGGTTTCCCGCCCAGTTCGTGTTCATCCCTGCTCTATAGACTTGACTCAGACTGAGTCAAGCGAGCCAGTAGACTGTAGCGGCATGTCGACAGGTCGGATTGTGGTTGGAGTTACCGGGGCGAGCGGCGCAATCTATGCGCAGCGCTTTCTTCGAGAAGCGGCGCGGCGTTATCAGGAAGTGTATTTAATATTGAGTGAGCAAGCCATCCAGGTGTCCGAAACGGAACTGGGGGTTTCGCCCGGTCGCGCCAACTTCCACACCAGAAATTGGCTCGGTGAGCAGTTTGACAACATCCGCTTGCTGGATTCCCGAAATTACTTCACTCCGCCGGCCTCCGGCTCCTTCCGGCATGATGGAATGGTGATCGTTCCCTGCTCCATGGGTACGGCGGGCCGCATCGCCAACGGGATCAGCGACGACCTATTAACCCGAGCGGCCGATGTGTGTCTAAAGGAGCGACGACCATTTGTGGTGGTGCCACGCGAGATGCCAATGAATGCGATCATGCTTCGGAACTTGGCAACTCTGGCCGAGGTGGGCGCGACCGTCATTCCCGCGTGTCCGGCTTGGTACTACAAACCTTCGACCGTAGAGGACTTGGCAGATACGGTTGTCGCGCGGATTTTGCAGTCCCTCGGACAGGAACAGTCGTTAGTTCGGGAATGGATGCATTGATAAGGATGTCTCGGTGAGCTCCCGGATCGTAATTGCCGGTGGTTCTGGATTCATTGGCCAAGGACTAATTGAGTTTTTCCGCACGCAGGGCTTCGACGTTGCCGTGTTAAGCAGATCCACTCGGGTCATGGAGGGAGTTACAGTCGCCAAGTGGAGTGGAGAGTCGCTCGGAGATTGGACCGGTTTATTCAATGGTGCGAAGGCCGTTATCAACCTATCGGGCGAGCCGGTGACTTTGCGCTGGACAGATGAAAACAAGCGTCGGATCTTGAAAAGCCGGGTGAAAAGCACAGAGACCATTGGGAAAGCCATCCGCACCTGTGCAACCGCGCCCGATCTGTGGATCAACGCCAGCGCCGTCGGATACTACGGGGATCAAGGCGACCAGGAATTGGACGAAAGGAGTCCGGCGGGCGAAGGATTTCTTCCCGAGACTTGCGTGGCCTGGGAACGCGCCCATGACAGCGCGGAAACGCCGGGCGTCAGGAAGGCGAAAGTTAGGATTGGCACGGTGCTGGGCAGGAATGGCGGCGCTTTTCCTGAACTGTCGGGCTATGCTCGAAAATTTCTAGGCGGAACGTTGGGCAATGGTCGCCAATGGATGCCGTGGATCCATGTTGTCGACTTGGTCAGGATCTTCGATTGGGTAATTGAAAATCGGTTCGAGGGGGTCGTGAATGGCGTTGGCCCGGAGCCAGTTCGAAATGCAGATTTCATGTCCGAGATGCGGCGGGCCGCTGGACGACCATGGAGTCCACCCGCTCCGCCATTTGCCATCAAGCTCATCGGCGCGCTGCGGGGAGTGCAGGCGGACGTCATTTTGCAGAGTCAAAGAGCAAAGTCAAAAGTGCTGTCCGAAAGCACTTTTGAATACAAGTTTCCGACCCTTTCCGGAGCCCTTTCCGATCTGTTCCGGGACCCGTCCGGCGGCTAACCCACCAAGGTACAATCCTTCCTTCAAAAGGGCGTCTGCCCTTTACTACCGCCATGCAAGTTACACGTGAAGACCTTAACCCCTGCACCGTCAAATTGAACGTCGTCTGCGATGCCGAGCAGGTCAAGGCAGGCTTTGAAAAAGCCCTCAAGTCGATTTCCAAGTCCATCAAAATGCCGGGTTTCCGGCCTGGACATGTTCCGAAGGGAATGATCGAAAAAATGATCGACCCCGGACAACTGAATGAAGAAGCCGCCGAATTCATCGTTCGCTCAGCCTTTCGAAAGGCCGTCGAGCAGGAAGGTCTGACTCCCGACGGAGGCACTTCGCCCTCCGTAGAGTTGGTAAAGATCGATCAGGCCGAAGGCGCTTGCGAGTTCAACGCCAAGGTGCCTCTTCCTCCGGTTGTGGAGCTTGGCGACTACAAGTCGCTTCCTATCGAGCGACCCGCGATCGATGTGACTGAAGAAGAAGTCGAGTACCAGATCGAGGAGTTGCGCAAGCAACGGCATTCCCGTGAAGCGGTAACAGATCGTGGCGCGGAAGAGGGAGACGTTGCGGTTGTAAACATCAAGCTGGAAGGTGAGGAAGGAGATGGCCGGAACTTCATGACGGTTGTTGGCAAGACATTCCCCCAGCTCGATCAGGCGCTCAGCGGGATGCGCGTCGAAGAGATGAAGCAACTTGACCTCACCTTCCCTGAGAACTTTCAGGAGAAGGACTGGGCCGGCAAGTCATACAAGTGTTTGGTTACCCTCAACTCCATCAGCGCCGTAAAGCTTCCGGACATCGATGACGCCTTCGCCCAAAGTTTGAAGACCGACAATCTCGATGACCTCCAGACGAAGCTTCGTGAAGGCATCCTTCGAGCCAAGAACGAGATGGTGCGAGAAATGGTTACCGAGCAGCTCCTCGAGCGACTGCTTGAGCGAAGCAAGGTCGAAGTGAGCGACAACATGTGGGAGCAGCTTGCCAGCCGCCGTCTGCACGAGACTCAGCAGGAAGTCCAGCAAGAAGGCAAGACCATGGAGCAGCACGCCGCAGAGAACGGAATGACCGTGGACGGCCTAGTTGAGGCATGGAAGGAAAAAGCGAAGCTCCATGTCATCCGTGCACTCATGATCCGAACCGTATACGAGCAAGAGAAAATGCAGGTCAACAATGAGGACTTGAACCGTGAGCTCTATGCGATGGCCAATGAGTTTGGTGTGGAGCCCCAGCAAATGCTGGAAATGCTTCAGAAGAACCAGGCCATGGAAGAAATTCAATATCGATCAATTTCCCGAAAAGTCAGCGAGTTCTTGCTCGAACATGCCGATATCAAAGAAGTCGCTCACGCTGGGGCCTAATGCCGTAGCGAAGAACGACGTCAGTAATTCTAAACTGAGCCTAGCAACAGGAGGTTAATGTGGGCGTACCCATGGTTATCGAACAGTCCTCGCGCGGAGAACGCGCTTACGACCTATGGTCGAGGCTGCTCAAGGATCGAATTGTTTACTTAGGGACGGAGATCGACGATTATTTCGCGAATCTCATCGTCGCCCAGCTTCTCTTTCTAGAAAAGGAAGACCCTGATAAAGATATCGAGTTATACATTAACTCGCCCGGTGGCTCGGTTTATGCAGGTCTTGCCATCTACGACACGATGCAAGTTATCAAGTGTGACGTTGCCACCACCTGTGTAGGAGTTGCTGCTTCCATGGGAGCAGTCCTACTCGCCGGTGGAGCCAAGGGCAAGCGCGCCGCACTCAAGCATGCTCGCATCATGATTCACCAGGTTTCTAGTGGGTTTCGCGGAACTGCTGCCGATATTAATGTTCAGGTGGCAGAGACAAACCGGTTGATGGATACGCTCATGGGATTGCTCAGCCATGACACGGGGCAACCCGAGGACAAGGTTCGCAAGGACTGCGATCGTGATCACTGGATGTCATCCGACGAAGCCGTGGCATATGGTCTTGTTGACCGGATGGTCGAACCTGGCGTACGATAACTACAAGACTTGGAGTGTGAATGGCTAGGACAGTTGAAAGACGCGATCAATGCTGCCTCTGCGGGAAAACCAAAGAGCAAGTACGAAAGCTCATCGTTGGTTTACATGGGGCAGTTTGCTCGGATTGCATCGATCTCTGTAACGATATCCTTCACAACGATTCAGAGAAGAAGGACACAGCAACCACCATCCCGGCTCCTACTCCTAGACCCGCCGCAGTCGCGGCGCATTCCACCGGCAAGGTGCCGAAACCCTCGGAAATCGTTCGGCACCTCGACAACTACGTCATCGGTCAAAACAAGGCTAAGAAAGCGCTCGCCGTCGCGGTTTACAACCACTACAAGCGAGTAACCGACGCACCGTTTAAGGACGATGACGTCGAGCTCCAAAAGAGCAACATCCTCATGGTCGGTCCGACCGGTTCCGGCAAGACCCTTCTTGCCCAGACTCTAGCGCGAATGCTCAACGTTCCCTTCGCGATCGCCGATGCCACGGCGTTGACCGAGGCCGGATATGTCGGCGAGGACGTCGAGAACATCTTGCTCAAGCTTTGGCAAGCGGCAGAAGCTTTGGATCCAAGAGATCCGAAGCGGGCCTGCGAACGCGGCATCATCTACGTCGATGAGATCGACAAGATCGGTCGCAAGAGCGACAACCCATCGATCACTCGAGACGTGAGCGGCGAAGGCGTCCAGCAGGCTCTTCTTAAGATCCTGGAAGGCACCTCGGCCAACGTCCCTCCTCAGGGAGGCCGTAAGCACCCTCAGCAGGAATACCTCCAGATAGACACGTCAAACATCCTGTTTATCTGCGGAGGTGCCTTCGAAGGCATCGACGACATCATCCGTCGCCGGATGAAAGAGAACGTGATGGGCTTCCGTGCCAATCCGCAGTCGAAGGCAGAGGTTGATCACAACATCGTCCGTAACCTTCTCCCGGATGACCTGCTTAAGTACGGTTTGATCCCAGAGTTTATCGGTCGACTCCCCGTCATCGCGACGTTGGACATGCTCGATGAGGAAGCTCTCATCAGCAGCCTCAGCCACCCCAAGAATGCTCTCCTGAAGCAATATGCTAAGTTCTTCGAGTTGGACAACGTAGAGTTGGTGGTTGAACCGGGCGCCCTCCAAGAGATCGCCCGTGAAGCGATGAAGCGAAAGACCGGCGCCCGCGCCCTTCGCGCCATCATCGAGCAGATCATGATGGACGTGATGTACGAGGTGCCCACCGCCGAAGGCGTGCGGAGGGTGGTCGTGCCGGAAGGCGTTATTGAACGCGGTGTCGATCCCATTCTGTTAACCGAGGATGGAATCAAGCTCGCAAGCTGATTACACATCGTCTTCGGGGCCCTGCCGCCAAGTCAGGGCCCTGCGGTATAATTCATTTCCTACCTTCTTGCTGCCCGCTCGTCTAATGGCAGGACAACAGTCTCTGGATCTGTTTATCGAGGTTCGAATCCTTGGCGGGCAGCCAACATCTTCCTTCCCTTTCAATCCAAATTTGAAGCTTTTGGATGAAGTATGAAAACTATAAGAAGGGATGGCGTCTGGTGTATGAAACACGTAAAACACCTTCCTTGAAGTTGGACTCAGTGGTATTAAATCCCTGAGGATTCTGAGGCTTATATTTTTCACGACTTAAGGGGGGAAAGAGCGAAAATTCGCTTTACTGTTCCGCAACGTCTGTATTGACCGTTTTTGCATGCCATAAAGATCTCTATCCTCGGAGGAAGCTTGAGCAAATTAGCTGTATCTGACGTCGAAGCTAGCCCGAATGGAAAGGGACTTGAAACGGTCCCCAATCTCTTACCTCTCTTAAACGCGTTGCAAGCCGCGAAAGCGGGCAATTTCTCTGTCCGCCTGGCGCCGGATCAAACCGGTTTTGAAGGTCGTATCGCTGAAGCCTTTAACGACATCATGGCGGCCAATGAACAAATGGCCCTCGAGCTCAAGCGAGTCGGCCATGTAGTTGGAAAGGAAGGAAAGATCCGGCAACGGGCCAAATTTGACCGATCGTCCGGAGCATGGGGCGAGATGGAAAGCTCCATCAACGGCCTCATCGAAGACCTTGTGCGTCCAACGACGGAAGTCACCCGAGCTATTGCCGCCGTTGCAGAAGGTGACTTGAAGCAGACTGTTCGGTTGGACGTTGAAGGTCGTCCGCTCGAAGGCGAGTTCCTGCGCTCCGCGAAGATCGTGAACACGATGATCCGGCAGCTCAGCGTCTTCTCCTCTGAAGTCACCCGTGTTGCCCGAGAAGTCGGTGCGGATGGAAAGCTCGGCGGTCAGGCGAAGGTGCCCGGCGTGAGCGGCGTGTGGAAGGACCTCACCGAGGGTGTTAACTCGATGGCCTCGAACCTGACCGCTCAGGTCCGCAACATTTCTGACGTTACGATCGCGGTTGCCAGTGGTGACCTTTCCCGGAAGATTACGGTCGACGTCCGTGGCGAAATCCTGCAGCTTAAGGAAGCCATCAACACGATGGTCGACCAGTTGCGTTCGTTCGCTTCGGAAGTCACCCGTGTTGCTCGTGAAGTCGGCACCGATGGAAAGCTTGGTGGTCAGGCGGTCGTGCCCGGTGTTGCTGGCACTTGGAAGGACCTTACGGACTCCGTCAACGCGATGGCATCCAACCTAACTTCTCAGGTAAGAAACATTGCGGAAGTTACAATCGCCGTTGCTCGAGGAGACCTCTCCCGAAAAATTACGGTTGACGTTAAGGGCGAGATCCTCCTCCTAAAAGAAACCATCAACACGATGGTCGACCAGCTTAACGC
>JAFAFM010000098.1 GCA_023423495.1 Armatimonadota bacterium | reverse complement strand
ATTCGACGTCGCTCGATTTGGCATGGAGCGTTTTAGCGCCACGCCTCGCCAGGCGGACGTAATGATTATCGCCGGGCGTCTATCCAAAAAAATGGCGCCGGTTCTGAGGCAGATCTACGACCAGATGCCAGAACCAAAATGGGTGATCTCGATGGGAGCTTGTGCTTCCTCGGGCGGTGTCTATAACAACTACGCGATCGTTCAAGGCACGGACCAAGTTGTTCCGGTCGACGTGTATGTGCCGGGGTGTCCGCCATCACCTGACGCTTTGATCTACGGCATCCTAAAGTTGCAGGAGAAGATTAAGCGAGGCAATAAGCCGCGCAATTTGACGGATCTCAGGCTGTGGGAAGGCGTAACGGGCGCTCGAGAACTGGAAGAGGTGAAGCCGTGAGCGTCGACCTGATGAAGAGCGTGGTAAAGCCCATTCTCGCGGGCTTTGGCATTACTCGCCGGCGTTTAGCGCATAAGAAGGTCACGGTCATGTATCCGGAGGAAATACGGGAGCAATATCCGAGAACCCGTTGGCGTCACTTTTTAACCCGCTATGAGAGCGGGTTGGAGAAGTGCATTGGCTGTTCGCTCTGTGCTGGCGCTTGCCCGGCGCGCTGCATCTACGTTGAAGCGGCGGAGAACACCGATGAGGCGCGATTCAGCCCCGGTGAGCGGTATGCAGTGAGATACGAGATCAATATGATTCGCTGTATCTTCTGCGGCTATTGTCAGGAAGCTTGCCCCACGGGTGCGATTGTACTGCGGAAGAACTTCGAACTGGCAGACTACAAGCGGGAAGACTTCATCTACACGAAGGAAATGTTACTGGAGTCGTATCCGGGACAATCAGACGAGCCATTTAAGGGCCAATATGCCGATGAGCCCGCGCCAGTATTTACCGGCAAGTAGCCCTAAACAAAGGTTAGCCTGGTTTTGGCACGCTGCTTGCGGATAATCTGGGCTGCAAGTCTAGATTACAACCATGAAGAAGGCACTCATTACGGGCATTACCGGCCAGGATGGCGCGTACCTCGCTGAATTTCTTATCGGAAAGGGTTACGAAGTCCACGGAATCAAGCGTCGCTCATCGCTCTTTAACACAAGCCGCATCGATCACCTGTTTCACGATACGCATGAGCAGGGTCTCCCTTTCTATCTACACTACGGTGATTTAACTGATAGCACCTCGCTGCTTCGCGTGGTGGAAAAAGTACGGCCAGACGAGATCTACAATTTGGGCGCTCAGTCGCACGTCAAGGTGAGTTTTGATTCGCCGGAATACACGGCTGAAGTAGATGGCGTGGGCGTTCTCAGACTATTAGAGGCCGTCCGAATTCTGGGATTGGAAAGGTCCGTGCGCTTCTACCAGGCTTCGACCAGCGAGCTGTATGGCCTCGTCCAAGAGATTCCTCAGAAGGAGACTACTCCCTTCTATCCGAGAAGCCCATACGCGGTGGCCAAGCTCTATGGTTACTGGATCGTCGTGAACTACCGCGAGGCCTATGGAATGCACGCGTCGAACGGCATTCTCTTCAACCATGAATCGCCGCTGCGGGGCGAAACCTTCGTGACCCGTAAAATAACACGCGCTGCCGCTCGAATTGCGGTTGGTTTGCAGAATGGCTTGTATCTGGGCAACATGAGCGCGTTGCGAGACTGGGGACATGCCCGGGATTACGTGGAAATGATGTGGCTCATGCTGCAGAAGGAGACTCCGGACGACTATGTCGTGGCGACTGGCCGGCAGGCCTCCGTCCGTGAGTTCGTTACGGCATCCTTTGCACGAGTTGGACTGGACCTAGGTTGGAAAGGTGAAGGGCCAGACGAAGTCGGATTCGATAAGGCAAGCGGCCGCGACATCGTTTTTGTCGACCCACAGTACTACCGGCCGACTGAAGTCGAGACGTTGTTGGGAGATCCAACCAAGGCCCGCGAGAAGTTGGGCTGGGAGCCCAAAGTCAGTTTGCAGAGCCTGATCGAAGAGATGGTCGATTCGGACCTTGAGACGGCAAAGCGAGAAGCCCTCGTGAAGGAAAGGGGTTACAAGGTTTACCAAAGCGCGGAAGAGGATCGTTAGTCGGATGAAAAAGGCCCTCATTACTGGAGTAGCTGGCCAAGATGGGATTTACCTGTCGCGGCTTCTGCTCGAAAAGGGTTATGAGGTGCATGGGATGGCACGGGCGGTGGATCTGCCCGAACGAGTGCCGTCTGAAGTCAAGCTGCATATGGGTGACCTGGTCCAAACGGACCGAATTCGTGAAATCCTGGGCGAAGTTGAGCCCGACGAGGTTTACAATTTGGCCGCCCAATCCCATGTAGGTGAGAGCTTTCGCTCTGCGGAATACACGGGCAATGTAACGGGCTTGGGGGTGGTGCGACTTCTGGATGCCATTCGGGAACTCGGTTTGGAGAGGAAGACCAAGTTCTATCAGGCTTCGAGTAGTGAGCTGTATGGCTTAGTGCAAGAGGTGCCTCAGAACGAGGACACGCCGTTCCATCCGAGGAGCCCGTACGGCGTTGCCAAGCTTTACGGCTTCTGGACTGTCGTCACCTATCGTGAAGCTTATGAGATTCACGCATGTAACGGCATCCTCTTTAACCATGAATCTCCCCTGCGCGGCGAGGGCTTTGTCACTCGAAAGATTTCTAGGGGAGCGGCCCGCATTTCCCTTGGCCTGCAGGACAAGCTCGAACTCGGGAATCTGAACGCCAAGAGGGACTGGGGTCACGCGAAGGAGTTTGTCGAGGCGATGTGGCTGATGCTTCAGGCACCAGGGCCAGACGATTTTGTTATCGCCACGGGTATTCAAGCCTCAATCCGGGATTTTGCCGAACAAGCATTTCTAGCGGTCGGGCTCAAGCTTAAGTGGGAGGGAAGTGGCGTCGAAGAAGTGGGAATCGATCGCGCCACGGGACGGACGCTGGTGCAGGTAAATCCGCAGTTCTATCGCGTTGCCGACGTCGAAAATATTGTGGGCGATGCTTCGAAGGCGCATCGAATGCTGGGTTGGCGTCCAAAAGTCGGCTTAAGTGAACTTGTATCGGAAATGGTCGAACACGATCTCGAAATTGCACAGAAGGAAGTTGTTGCACTGAATGGAGTTAAGAATTGCTGAGTAAGCAGGATCGGATCTTTGTTGCTGGACATCGAGGCTTGGTAGGAAGCGCCATTGCCAGACGGTTACGAGCGGGGGGTTATACGAACCTCATCGAGCGAACTCGTAGCGAACTTGATCTCGCAGACCAGCAGGCAGTAAATGCATTCCTAGGTTCCGAGCAACCGGATGCGATCGTATTGGCGGCGGCCAAGGTCGGAGGAATCCATGCCAACAAAACTTATCCGGCTGATTTCATCGGCGAGAATCTCCTCGTTCAGACGAATGTGATTTGGGGAGCCCACCAGGCAGGTATCGATCACCTCCTGTTCCTCGGTTCTAGTTGCATCTATCCCCGGGAAACGGCCCAACCCATCCCGGAAGATGCTCTGTTGACCGGCAAGCCTGAGCCGACAAATGCCCCGTATGCAATCGCCAAGATTGCGGGCCTCTATCTTTGTGACTCCATTGCCGCGCAGCACGGCCGCAACTATTACACGGTTATGCCGCCTAACGCCTATGGAGATCGCGACAATTTCGATCTGAGGACTTCACATGTGCTGCCAGCGCTCGTTCGCAAGTTTCATGAAGCGCTGCCGGATCGCCCAGTCACGTGTTGGGGTTCAGGAAATCCGCGGAGAGAGTTCCTTCACGCTGACGACATCGCTGACGCATGCGTCTTTCTAATGGAGCAGCCTTCGGTGAAGGGGCATGTCAACGTCGGCACCGGCAAGTCCGTCTCAATTCGGGAGCTTGCGGAAACGATCCAGAAGATCGTTGGCCATAAGGGTGAAATCGTGTGGGACACGTCTATGCCTGATGGCTTTCCCGAGAAGACGATGGATGTGGAAAAGCTCCACGGGCTCGGATGGCGGCATAAGATCAGCCTGGAGGACGGTATCCGGAGCGCCTATCAGTGGTTCTTGGACAACCAGCCCGCCCTAGCCGAAAAACTTGGTTAGAGACTCGCTAAGCACCTTGGCGGTGTAGCCAATAAGAGGGATGCCGGATTGGTAGGCCATCCGAGTCGGGCCGATAAGCGAAATCACGCCAGCCTCATTCTCACCGACGAAGAAGCTTTGCCGGACGACCGACATCTGCTGCAGCGGCTCGTGTGCGTTCTCCTTGCCGATCGTCACTTTTTGGCTCGAGACTTGGCCGCCAACGGCTTCATAGAGCACGTCGCTCTTATCGAGATAGTCGAGGAAGGTGGCCAAAGCGGTTACGTCGCGGCGGAATTCAGGCTGGGCAAACATGAATTCTTGGCCTTCCGTAACCATGAGCCCGCGCGTGATGTCCTTGGATATACTCCGTACTTGCTGCCAAATGAGCGAAGCCAAATGCTCGGCGGCGGCTGAAGCGAGGGCTGTGGGAGTCTTCGCCCGGGAAAGGGCTCTGACGGTTTGTCCAGCGACGGAAGCCTGAAGTTGCTCGTTGATGACACCGATGTCTTGAAGGCTCAGGCCCACCGGACAGTCGATCATCTTGTTTTCGATATGACCGTTGCTGAATGCCAGCACAAGTAAAGCTTGATTCGGACCCAATGCGCTAATGAGAGCGCTTCGGACCTTGAGGCCGACGTCGCGTACCGTCGTGGCCACGCTCATCAAGTGGGTGATCCGCGAAAGTGCAAGAGTCGTCTCCCGGAGAAGTTTCTGTAGGACCTCTCCCTCTTCCAGGGTTGCGGCAATTCGTTCCTTCTCTTCGCGGGAAACAGGTTTGTGCTCGATGAGGCGGTCCACATAGAACCGGTAGCCACGGTCGCTGGGAACTCGTCCTGCGCTGGTGTGAGGCTGTTCCAGATAGCCCAACTCAGATAGGTCGGCAAGTTCATTGCGTACGGTAGCACTTTTTACTCCAAGTCCGTACTTGTGAACGAGCAACTCGCTGCCCACAGGTTCGGCCCCGCTGACAT
>JAFAFM010000094.1 GCA_023423495.1 Armatimonadota bacterium | reverse complement strand
GCGTGGTCCACGTCGAGGGACCGGGCCGGCTCGCGGATGCGATTGCACATCATCTGCCGCTCCGGCCGGCAGAAAAGCAAAAGCTGCTGGAGACACCAAACGCCAATGAGCGCTTGGAACGCGTGCTCGGCTTGATCAAGCGGGAAGAGCAAGTTCTGGACTTGGATGCAGATATCCGGAAACGGGTAGAGGCACAGCTCGGAGATAGCCAGCGCGAATTCTATCTGCGCGAGCAGCTGCGGATCATTCAGACCGAACTTCAGCTAAGGGAGCATCGGCTTGGCGAAACCGAAGAATACGAGGAGCGCATCAGAAACGCCGAGATGCCCGAGATTGCTTTTAAGAAAGCCATGGCGGAGTTACGTCGCCTGGACCGAACTCCGGCCAATTCTCCAGAGGGCATGGTGCTCAGAAATTATTTGGACACTTTGCTCGAACTGCCTTGGTCGAGCCGGACTGAGGATCAACTGAGCGTCGCTGCCGCGAAGAAAACCTTAAATGCGCAGCACTTCGGCCTGGAGACCGTCAAGACGCGGATTTTGGATTACCTTGCCGTGAGGCAACTGAAGGGCTCTGCCAAGGGTCCAATCCTATGCTTTGTCGGGCCTCCAGGGGTGGGTAAGACTTCCATTGCTAAATCGATTGCCGATTCCATGGAGCGAAAGTTCGTGAAGCTGGCCCTGGGTGGAGTTCGCGACGAGTCGGAGATTCGCGGGCACCGCCGCACTTATGTGGGGTCGATGCCGGGCCGTATTATTCAGGGACTTATCCAAAGCGGAGTGAAAAACCCGGTTATCGTTCTGGATGAAATCGACAAGCTTGGCGCCGACTACCACGGCGACCCAACCTCGGCGCTGTTAGAAGCCCTCGACCCCAAGCAAAACGACCGATTTAGCGATCACTATATCGAAGTTCCGTTCGACCTTTCCCAAGTCATGTTCGTCGCAACCGCGAATCTGCTGGAGAATATTCCCCCTCCATTGGTCGACCGAATGGAGGTCATCCACTTCCCGAGTTATACGGACGACGAGCGCTTCCAGATTGCGAAAA
The DNA here is from genome assembly GCA_023423495.1 of Armatimonadota bacterium. Lineage (GTDB taxonomy): Bacteria > Armatimonadota > Fimbriimonadia > Fimbriimonadales > Fimbriimonadaceae > 55-13. The sequence continues at coordinate 2,051 of JAFAFM010000094.1, read as the reverse complement.
ACTTCCTTCTGCCGAGGGCAATCGCCGATCACGGCTTGGCGGACAAGGCAATTGAAATTCCTGAAGCCAGCGTCCGCTCGATTATCAGCGAGTACACCCGCGAAGCGGGCGTGCGGAGTCTGGAACAGGCCATCGCGGCTGTCTGCAGGAAGGTTGCCAGGCAGGTCGCGGAAGGCCATTCGAAAAGGATCACTGTCGATACTGTCCGCCTGGCTGAATACTTGGGTCAGCCCAAACACCGGCGGAATCGGGTTCCGACTGAGAACGCCGTGGGTACGGCAACTGGACTCGTCGTGAGCGAACATGGCGGCGACACCATCACCATAGAAGTGAGCCTCATGGATCCGCATGGCCCAAGACCTGAGTTGCATCTCACGGGAAACCTTGGCGATGTCATGAAGGAATCAGCCATGGCCGCGCTCACATTTGTCCGAGCAAATAGCGATGCGCTGAATATCGGACGCGACTTCAAGTTCGATATTCATGTCCATGTTCCCCAGGGAGCGATTCCCAAGGACGGTCCAAGCGCCGGCATAACTATCGCCGTGGCGTTGGCCTCCGCCGCAAGCGGACGGCCGGTCCGAAAAGACGTCGCGATGACGGGTGAGGTGACATTACGAGGCAGGATTCTGCCGGTCGGTGGCGTGCGCGATAAGGTGCTCGCCGCACATCGGGCAGGTATCCGCACAATTTTGCTGCCAGCAGACAACGCCGTGGAATTGGAAGAGGTGCCTGGGTCTGTTCTGGCGGAGTTAGATGTCCATCTCGTGGCAGACCTTTACCGAGCCTTGGACATTGCTCTTGTCGCTGGCAAGGTGAAAGCCGTCGCTTACACCCACGATCCTTTTCACTAGAGCCTTTTGAGAATGGTTAGCGGGATGCGAATGCGATAGTCGGTCGTCTCGCTGCCTGTGTCCACCAGGATAAACAGGTCGGTTTTGGTCTTCCGGGCTGCGACCGGTCGCCACCGTTCGAACGACTCCTGGGGCAGTCTCTGAGAAAACAACTGCCTAAGGCCAATCACACGTCCTGCAAAGAGAAGTGCAGGCTGATTCTTGTAGGTGCCAGCGACAACCTCGCCATTGTTCGTGACCGCTCCGAGTGCAAATCCAGACGGAAGCTGATTAGGTTTGGATTCGCTCAGATTCCACCGGAATCCACGGCCGGTGTCGATGTCATCGAAGTAGCCGAAGACGGTCCTTCCGTCGGCAGTGACGTGTGTAGCAATGGCACTCTTGAAGCCGGAAAGCTTTGGTATCTCCCGATAGCTGTTCGTGGTTACGACGAAGCCATGCCAGTCTGGCTCTTTGAATGTCGCGCCAACCGCCACTTTCCCATCTGGAGTTAGGTCCGAAATCGTGCCTGTCAGGCGTTGTTTTCCTTTGCCGAGGATTGGACTCAGCCCGGAGCCGCTTCGCCACCAAAAGAGCTTGCTACCAATGGCGGATTCGACCTCCACAACCATCATCCGCCCGTCGGAATTGATCGGCCCGATCTTGCCGTCACTTAACGGGAATTTGCCGAGAACTGTGGTGGGCGCCTCGGCACGTTTAAAGATGGGATGGATCGCTGAATCAGAAGCCATCCACAACGCCATTCCCGCGACCACCCGTCCATCGTCCGAGATGGATGTGGCCATACAGAAGGAGAATGCTTCCGCCACCTCCTTTGGCCAAGATAGCGGCTTAACTCCGTCTTTCTTCGTCCACGTAAACCCGGTCGTTCTCGAGCCGGAAACTGGAGTTCCATAGCCAACCACCACCTGCCCATCAGCCGACATTACCACGACCGCGCAGGAAGTGCTTGGCGAACCGGTTCGATCTAGCGCTGAGCCCGCGAGTCTGATGGGATCGATATCAATGGTTGCGGCCTGACTAAAAGCCATGGTCGTTAAAGCAATCACCCACATACGGTAAGCATTCTAGTCAATGCTTCCTTTGCCCAGTACTCCACTTTCTCCGGAACCTTTACTTGGTTCACGACGACCCCCTCAACGAGGTTCTCCAAAACCCAGCAGAGAAAACTAGGATGAATTCGGTACATAGTCGAAC
>JAFAFM010000219.1 GCA_023423495.1 Armatimonadota bacterium | reverse complement strand
GAGAAAGCGCCGCCGAAACCACAGCACTGTTCGGGCTGCTGGAAGGGCGTGAGTTTCACGCCCGGTAGGGAAGCGACCAGCTGCTCTTGCTCGGTTGATAGGCCCAGCGCTCTTCCGTGGCAGGCACGGTGGAAGGCAATTCGAAAGTCGGGTGGGGCAGGTTCCTTCTTTGGTGCAAAGATATGCAGGCTGGTGATTCCCAACTCCTGCACGAGAAATTCCCCTATTTCGAAGCACTTTGCGGGCACCCGATCTGGCCAGAGCATCGGATACCCATGCCGGATCATGGCCGCACAAGATCCGCTTGGCGTTACGATCGGTAAGGAAGGGTCAAAGACGGTCGAACAATGGGAGGCGATCTTTCGTGCCGCTTGCCAATCTCCGGAGTTGAAGGGCGGCTGTCCGCAGCACGTTTGGTTTTCTGGAAAGACCACCTCGCATCCCGCTCTTCGCAGGATCTTAACCGCGGCGATCCCCACGTCACCATAGAAGGAGTCGCACAGGCACGTTATCATCAACTGGACTCTCATCCGGGCAGGTACTCCACCAGCTCGACGCTGCGGTCCACCAGTGATTCCATTTCGGCCAACGACCCAATGGCGCCCGAGGCATAAAACTGCATGGCCAGATTGCCGAGAACCGTCGCCTCGACCGGACCCGCGATTACTGGCAGTCTTGATTCGTTTGCAATGGCCTGGCAGAGGGCTCCGCTCAATGAGCCACCCCCGCCCACCCGGATCTTTTCGACCGGAGCAACTCCAACATTTGCGGCGATTCCGGGCTGAGCCGCAATCGCCTTTGCCAAGGAATTGACGGCAATGCCAGCCCATTCTTGTGGGCTCTTTGGAGTTCGCTCCAAGAGCTTTATGCAGGTTTCCACCATGGATTGAGGGTTGAAGAAGTCAGGTGCAGATAGATCGAGCGATTCCGAGGTGTTTTCGGCGGATGCAACCCAGTCCGCTACGCTTCCCGGAGGCGCCATCTCCTCATGCAGCCGGTTAAGAACGTAGAAGCCGGGGATGTTCTTGAGAAAGCGAACGCGACCGTCGACGGTGCGCTCGTTCGTGAAGTTGGCCGCTTCAGCTTCTGGTGTGGCGATGGGTTCCTCACGGACGAACATGGCCAGCGACCAGGTGCCGATATTCACGTACATCGTATCGCGATCCTGCCTCCCGAAGCCAACCAAGGCCGACGCGGTGTCGTGGCTGCCTACATGGGCCAGGCGAACGGTGTCCCGCACATTCCCGCCCAGGCTGCCCGGTTTGACAGGTTGGAACGTCGGCACGGGCCAGCGGGCGATTTCAAAAGCCCGCGGAGACCACTTGCCGTCCAGACCCATGAGTTGGGTCGTCGACGCCTCGGTTAACTCATGCGAAATCTCCCCGGTGAGAAGGTATCCAAGCAAGTCGGGCAGGAGGACGAAATTTGCGCGGGAAGGCAGGGTCGGATCCTCGGTAGCGCGGGCGACAAGTTGACAGATGGTGTTGAACGGTTGATGCTGAATCCCCGTGTGAGAAAAGAGCTCTTCGCGAAAGGGTTTCAGCGTCTCGAAGGCTCTGGCGTGCGAGAGGTCCCGATAACATATTGGTTTCCCGATGAGTTCACCATCTAGGTCGAGAAATCCATGGTCCACGCCCCAAGCGTCGATTGCCAAAATGCCTGAGTCAAATGCATGTGCCGCGTAGTCAGCGGCCGACTGGGTCAATTCCAGTAGCGCGGCGAGATCCCACTCCAGGCGCCCGCTAACCTCGCTGGCGTGGTGGGGCTTTTGCCAAAGCACCTCGTAGTGAAGTTTTCCATCCGCGAGCCATCCACCGGCAAATCGGCCCGAGGTGGCCCCCAAATCCACTGCAACCGCGCCAAAATCCCGCTTGGACATGCCGAAACCATTATTGCTGAGCATTTGAGGCTTCGCGCGCGTCTAAAAGGGGGACGCATGTCAAACGTGCTGCATTTCATTCAGGCTGGCGGGATCGTCATGATTCCGCTGTTATTGATGTCGATCTTCTCGGTCGCCATCATCGTCGAACGCTGGATGGTGTACAAGCAGGACGGAGATATGGCTCCAGGCCTCACCAAGCATGTGATTCGCCTTTTGGACGAAGGTGCCACAGAAGATGCTTTGCGGGCCTGCGATTCAAAGCAAGGACCCGTTGCAGCGTGCTTGGCGGCGATCCTTCGGCACCGAGAGCACGGAGTGGCGCATGTCGAGCGTAAAGTCCAGGAAGTTGGAGAGCGTTACTTCCAAAGGTTGGAGAAGTATCTGCCCATTTTGGACACGACCACCACGATTTCGCCCCTTCTTGGCTTGCTGGGAACCTTGTTTGGAATGATCGGCACGTTCCAGGCGATTTCGGTAGCAAAGAACCAAAACGCTAACGATCAGATTTTGGCCGGCGTGGGCGAAGCGCTTTACGCTACGGCGACAGGTCTCACCGTTGCAGTTATTTGCTTTGTCGCCTACAACTATTTCTCCGCCCGGCAGCGGGCCATTGTCGCGGAAACGGAGCAGTCCTCCACAACGCTGATCAACGCCATGGTGAGCAGCGGTCTGCTGGCGGATAAGGTGTCAGTCTGATGGACACCACGGCAAGCAGCCGGTTGGGCATAGCCCTTGGAATTTCAGTCGGGGCCCACTTGCTCTTCATGCTTTGCGCCGCGGCTCTTTCGTCGGATAGCAAGCCAAGGGCGACCGTGACTCCGCCCGTGGAAATCACGCGCGTCGCGATGGATGGAACGTCGTTGCCAGATGGAGCAGGGCAATCGAGCTTTAACTCTCCCGCTTCGATCGCAAGCCCAGGATTTGGCTCGAAATACAACTTGGATGCGGGCGTCCCCACCAAAATTCCTATTCCGCCGAAGACGCAACAAAACAATCAGGTGCAGCCGGAGCAGCAAAAACCCACCAGCCAAGGCACGCACCCAGCCGATCCACCCGCCCGGCAATCTCCTCCGCGCCAAAGCAATCCGCAAACCCAAAACCAAGAGTTTATGCCGCCGATGACCTCGAACACGGACATCGGCAACGCCCCGCCGTCGACGCCTTCCCGAGCTAGTCAGGCTGGAAACCAAAATAAGCCGCGCTCTCGGGGGCCAAATCGCGTGGCTTTCCCTGAATTCACCGTCGAGCCACAAGTTCCCGCGTCGATGATCAGTGGGGGAGTGACAAACTCCGTGGATGTGACGGTCGACATCGCTGCCGACGGAACCCACAGCGAGCGTATCGTGCGATCTTCGGGCAGTTCCCACGTTGACGATCTCGTCCTTGCTGCTTTGAAGCAGTGGAGGTGGGATCCGGCCGCACGTGAAGGGCAGGCCATTTCCAGCACCCAGAACTTCAAGTTCACATTCAAGCCGCGCTAAGCCCCAAAGCGTCTATAGGTGCCCGGTATTCTAATCGCTTTGATGGGCGAGAAGAAATTCAGGCTGTACGATACGATGACCAAAAAGGTCAAAGAGCTCCAACCGTTGGAGCCTGGCCACCTGAGATTCTATGCCTGTGGCCCGACGGTTTACAGCTACGCGCACATCGGGAATTTCCGAAGCTTTCTGACCGCTGACCTGATCATTCGAGTGGCAAAAGCTTTGGGCTGGAAGGTGACTTTCGTCAACAACATCACCGATGTCGGCCACTTGACGCAGGACGACGTTGCCGATGCGGCGGGGGAGGACCGGATGGAGAAAGCACTGCACAGCAAAGAGGGCGAGCGCTTCCACAACGTGTGGGAACTGGCGGAGTACTACACGGCTACGTTCGAAGAGGATTGGCGCAATCTAAACCTGCTGGAACCTACGGTGCGGCCGAAGGCGACTCAGCATGTCCGGCAGCAGATTTTGGCGGCGCAGGAGCTGATCGAGAAGGGGGTCGCCTACGAGACTCCTTCGGGCGTGTATTACAGTGTTGAGAGTTTCCCTGAGTACGGGAAGCTGAGCGGCAATACGCAGGATAAGCTTCGGCAAGCCGTTCGCGATGTGGTCCAGGACGAGAATAAACGCGCGCCGGCGGACTTCGCGCTGTGGAAGAAAGACGACAAGCATTTGATGCAATGGTATTCGCCTTTTGGATGGGGATTTCCGGGCTGGCATATCGAATGCTCAGTTATGGCCCGCGAGTACTTGGGTGACACCATCGACTTACATTCGGGGGGCGAAGACAACATGTTTCCGCATCACGAGTGCGAGATTGCCCAGTCGGAAGCGTTGACCGGCAAACCCTTGAGCCAGCACTGGGTGCACACCCGCTTCCTGCAGGTGAACGGCGAAAAAATGGCGAAGAGCGCTGGAAACTTCTACACCGTTCGCGATTTGGTGGCAAAGGGCGCCGATCCCCTTGCAATTCGATATGCCCTGATTTCCGGAATCTACGGAAAGCCAATGAATTTCACGGACCAAGGGCTCCGAGATGCCCAGGCAATCCTCGAACGATACCGGAAGGCCGATCAGCTTGCGGATAATGCGACCGGCGAAGGTGAGGACAAGCTCGCTACGGCGCTGGATGACTTGTACGATCAGGTTCTGGAAGCGTTGTGCAACGACTTGAACAC
>JAFAFM010000072.1 GCA_023423495.1 Armatimonadota bacterium | reverse complement strand
CACCATGGGTGGCAAGAAGCTCAAATACAAAACGACCGTCGGCCGGATGCCATTCAAAAACGAGTTCGAAGAGATCGAGGCGCAGATGTTTTACATGGCGTATACGGTCGAAACCAAGGACAAGGCCAACCGACCGCTCATGTTTTCCTTCAACGGCGGACCGGGGTCTCCTTCGGTATGGCTGCACCTTGGGGCGCTGGGCCCGAAGCGGGTCCAGATGACGGAAAGCGGTGAATTTCCGCCTCCCCCGCACCGGCTCATCGACAATGAAGCAACTTGGCTTGAATATGCCGATCTCGTCTTCATCGACCCCATCAACACCGGTTTCAGCCGCGCAAAGAATAAAGAGATTTCGGACAAGCACCTTGGCGTGCAAGGCGATATCGAGTCCGTCAGTGAGTTCATCCGGCTATACATCTCGCGAAACGAGCGCTGGTCGTCACCCTTGTATCTGGTCGGTGAGAGCTACGGAACGCTGCGAAGCGCCGGCATTTCAGGGCATCTGATCGACCGAGGCATCGCCTTCAACGGCATCATTCTCGTGTCGTCGATCCTGAATTACCAGACCGCCCGATTCGTGAAGGGCAACGACCTGCCGTACGTGCTGTTTCTGCCAACCTATGCCGCCACCGCCCACTACCACGGCGTCGTGCCGAAGCGGCGCGACCTCAGGCGGTTCCTGCGGGAAGTGGAGCGCTACGCACTCGGGGAGTATTCGTCGATTTTGGCGCGGGGCGACTCGATCACTCCCGCAGAGCGAAAACGCACCATCCAAAACCTCGCCAAGTACACCGGGCTTCGGCCAGCTTTTATCGACCAGAGCAACCTGAGAATCAATATTCACAGCTTCTGCAAAGAGCTCCTGCGAGATCGCAAGCGGACGGTTGGCCGAATAGACAGCCGATTTGTAGGTATCGATGGAGACCACACGGCCCAGCAGATCGAACACGACCCGAGTATTAGCGCCCTCATGCCTCCCTATGTGGGAACGTTCAACCAATACGTGCGCTCCGAGTTGGGCTACAAGTCGGACCTGGAATACAACGTGTTCAACAAGGTGTTCCAGGATTGGAACTGGGGCTCGGCGGGGCAGGGCATGCCCGACACCAGCGAGGCGCTACGAAAAGCAATGAGCAAGAATCCGCATATGCGAGTCTATATCGCAAGCGGCTTTTATGATCTCGCGACGCCTTTCATGGCAACGGATTACACGTTGAATCACATGGGCCTAGATGCAGGGCTCAAAGGCAACTTCGAGACCGGTGAGTATGAAGCCGGGCATATGATGTACATCCATGGCCCATCGCTGGACCGTCTGAAGTCAGACGTTGGCCGGTTTATCGAGGAATCGACGAAGCCCTAGCCGCGCTGTCCAGACTGCATTCGAACCAGGATGTCGTATGCAAGCGGGTCGAGCATGATCTCGCGGACGAAGAATTTCAATTTGTCTTCTTCCTTGAGCTCCTCGACCTTAATGCTCGGATTGAATGCTTTCAGGTTGAGCGAGTTTGCCGCGGCCTTGAGCTGTCCGGCATTGAGGGTGGTCTTCATGACTTCCAGCACCATCTGGGTGTTGTCATTTGCGACCGCATCCCGCTTCATATCGAAGAACCGAATCATGGCGTTGAGCTCTTTTAAGAGTTCCTTGTTCGGAACGTCGCCCTTCTCCACGCCATCCTTCACCGCTTTATCGATTTGGGCGGCCTTCTGAGCAAGTAGCTTGGCCTCTTCATCTTCCTGGACTTTAACGTCGCGGCGCGCGCGCTCGATGACAGGAAGCACTTTTCTTATCTGCTCCTTGGTGAGGACTAAGGGAATCAGCTGATTCAGAAGATCCAGTTGCCGCATCTTCTGAAGGGTGGCCGCGGATTGTGCGTTTTGAGCCACCGCTCCGGTCATCAGGAGCATCGTTAAGCAAAGAAAGGGCAGGATTCGCTTCATGTCTTTATCGTTCCAGTGTCAGACTCACTCTCGTCTGACGATTCGGCTACTTCTGATGTTACTACGCCATCGTAGACCAGCGTTACCAAAATTGCCATAGACATTGTCTGGGCATGCACGAAGGCCAAGCCGCACACGGCAACAACGATCCATGCGAGGGGCGTCATGCCACTTGCGCCAAATCCCCCTAATGTTTGGCCGAGGATCAGGGCCAGCAGTAGACATGCGGCTCCCCCCAGCATCAACGCCACTCCAAGTAACGTGCGCTTTCCTCGGGGAATGTTTTGAATTTTCCGACGGAGGAAATGCGATCGTCGAGATTGGAAGACTCCGTAGCCGATCCAAAGGACAAAACAGACCGCTACTTGGAGCCAGAACATCATGCTGGAGGGTACCTGCGGCCTCTACTGATATTGATCTGCGACCTGAGGATGCGTGGCAATCAGGGCTTCGATTTCAAAGAGCTTTGGAATGTCAGAAGTGGCGCCAAGCGACCGGCAGCTCAGGCATCCCGCCGCAGAGGCAAATTGCAGGCAACGATGGATCGGCCACTCCTTATCCAGCCCGAACAGCATCCCCGCTCGGAATGCATCGCCTGCGCCAGTGGTGTCAACAATGGCCTGGGCAGGAAATGGCGGGTAATGTCGAATTCCAGAATCCGGAGAGCCTGCTACGAAACCATGTGGTCCATCCGTCAGGATGCCGAAGCCATCGAACCTCGCAGTCAGGTTTTGAAGCCACTCCATGTTCGCCGCAGTGTTTCCACGTTGACCCGCAGCGTCAGTACTGCCTTGCCAAAACGAGCCGACTGGTATGTCCTCATCCAAGAAGTCCATGAGATACAGTCTCATTCCCGCATCCTTTGCTTTGAGAGCCATTCGGCGGGCGAGATCCCGCATATTGGGTTCTGCTGTAAACCAGTCGGCGGTGATGTCGACGAGTGCGTCGTCGGATAGCCCTGTCTCCAAGTCCTTGAAGTGCCGTCCGTACATCGTCCGGTCGCCGTCAGGAGTTACGAAGATATCGCAGACGGGAGTTGGCGCTGCTGCGGAGCCCTTGGGCAAAGCTGTCGTGTAGGGCAGATCATGAGCCTCCAACAATTTCACAAGCTTTTCGCCATCAGGTCCAGTACCCATAGCGTTTGATAGAAGCGTGAACTCAGCTCCCCAACGCTTCAGGGCCATGGCGGTATTTGCCGCTTCGCCACCCAACATGTCGACCTCGTCCTCGATTTCCACATAGCCGCCGGGAGCGGGCAGGAAAGGCACACGCCGGATCCGGTCGATACAGACAGTGCCAAAGACAAGAATCATTTCGGTTGAGTCGAATTATCCCAAATCGGTATCGACCGTACTTGGGCACATAATCACTTCGGTATGCAGGGCGCAGTGACGGAAGAAAGGATTCGCGTGAGGTACGGCGACACGGATCAAATGGGGCACGCCTACTACGCCAACTATCTCTATTGGTTCGAGCAGGCGCGGGGAGCTTGGTGCCGAGACCGTGGGTTCACGTACAAGTCACTGGAAGAGCAGGGAGTTCTTTTGCCCGTTGTGGAAGCCCATGTGCGTTATCGAGGGGAGGTCAAGTACGACGACTGGATCACGGTCCGAGTCTGGACGGCTGAAGTTAAGCGGGCGGCGATCAAGTTTGAATACGAAGTTGTTAATGAGTCCTTAGGACGCGTTGTTACCGAGGGCTACACTTGGCACGTTGTCATGAGCCCGGAAACGCGGAGCGCGGTTTCGATCCCAGCGTTCATGCGTAATCTATTGGAACGGAATCCGGAAGAACATGAAAGGCTTCCCTGACACCCAATCGTATTAGTGGATGACGATGGAAGAGCAGACAATGAGCGTGAAGGAAGCGTTGCAGCAGCTTGAGGAAGTTGCTCCCAATACGCCCTTCCTTGCTCTTGGTCAGACCGTGTTCTGGGATGAACCCATGAAGGCCGGAATCGCCTTGGCATCCCGGCGACTGGGCTATTCCCGGCCGTTCGTAGCAGGTGTGCACGACACAGACTACTTCGCCAAGCTGCCGAGCGGAAAACGTCAGGGCCGTCTATTTGACACCGTGCCGCATAACGACACCACCACCAAAGGGCTTTGGAGCGCGGCGGGGGAGTTCTCCACGCTGTTTGGCAGTGAAACGGTAGTCACCCGAGAGATCCTTCAGCGGGCAGGGGCAAATCTGGAACGCGTCCGCCGGGCCCGACCTGAAGCTCTCGATGAAATCACGGAAGCTTGGGGATGGAGAGGCGTTGTCAGCTTGGAGGATGCACCTCCGGTAAGCGCCGAACTGTCGCTGCCTCCCGTTTTCCAAGAATTGCAACGAGCATTCGACTGGGCGTTGGAAGGGGCGCTGGCAAGTATGACTGGCGAATCTCGGGAGCAGGCTCAAGAGATTGCTGACCAGTTCCGAGAAGCCGTCTGTGACGCGAAGGAAGCGGACCCCAAACCCACCCTGTCCAGCTTCTATGAGCATCTTCTCAAGCCCTTCTACCAGATGTCGGGGGGGGCCAGTGTAGACATCCAAACAAGTACAACGACCCAACTTCTTCGCTTCAACCGCTCTACCGCACACCTCCCCAGATTTAAGCTATTGGGATGTTTTCTGAGCCCGGGTTCCAAAGAGATCGCTGTGAATGCCTATGACGAGGCGATTCACGGGTCGGGGTTGTATGAACTGAAGCGGTTTGGCACGGGTGCGATTCCCTTCGACCTGGTCGTTCCGGGCAAGGGTCGGGGGACGATTCGAATCGGGCGGCGGGGCTTGATCGTGATGACCCAGAAGCCGTTATTTGCAAGCTTTAAGCAGCCGATCGAGACCGTGGAGCAGCTGGCCGCCGTGATCGAAGACAAGTTTGGGCCAAACTGCACGCTGGTTGGCAAAGCGGTGAGTCTGATCGGAATGCTCGCCTCCGAATTCATTTTTGTTTTTCACGAGGGAGCGAGCAGTTACGTTCGCTATAGCCGGGTGATGCATCAGGCGCTCAATCGAGCCGGCGCTGATTTGCACCTTCACCCGATTCTGCGTGTTCGTTATCGCGCCTGGGACGCGCTCCAGGTCGCTTGTTCGTGGCTCCGCCTTCCTGAGCCATTTCAGCGTCCATTTGCTACGGAGGAAGTCTGCGCGCCCAGTTTTGCCGCTCGGTGGGAGTCTGTTGGCCGCGAACAGGAGGCCCTCCTCACGAAGCTTGGGGAGCTCCGTCGGCCCATTGACTTAATACGTTTTCTGGAAGACCAGGTGGGTGGATCCTGGAGTTGCCTCGCCCGCGAATACGAAGACCTTCACATCGAATTGGAAACCCTGAGGGAAAAGATCGATGCGGCGGCGGACGAGCGGCGTACCCTCTACAACGAAATCCGTTCCCTTAAGGCGAAACGCGCTGAATTGGAAAAAGCGAAGGGAATCCATTTCCGTGAGAACATTTTCGAGCGGACCCCTACGGTGGATGCAACTATTGAGCGCAGTAGATTCGGGCAGCAGATCGGCGGCGTGATCTCAGAAATTGAGGAGTGTCGGGCTCAGATTCGACACCTGATGCGGTCCCAACGCGAACTTGCCCAAGATCCCGCTGTCATCAAGGTCCATGACCGACGACGGGGAATCGAACTGGAAGCCGAGCTCAAACGGCTACGGCTCATCCGCGACGCCGTTATTTCATCCAAAGGGCTGCAAAATGCCAATCGTCGACCGGCCTCTTGGTGGTTCCCGTTGGTAAGCCCAGACGGGCTGTGGTTCCGCGAGACGGTGGATTCCGCCGAGTGCTACCTGGAGCCCCTGATTTGACATCTATTCCGTTTTGGAAGCTTCAGGCGATTGGCAACGACTTTCCCCTCTTCCATGCCGAGGATTTGCATGGCGTGGACCTGTCAGAACTGGCTATAAAAGCCGCCGACCGCAAATTCGGTATCGGCGGAGACGGCATCCTTGTTGTGGGTCGCCTAGGGACTGAGCGGGTCCTGCTCAGGATGTTCAATCCTGATGGAACCGAAGATTTCTGCGGCAACGGCCTGCGAATTGCCGCTCGGCACGCCTTCGACCAAGGCTGGGTTGCCGGCGACTTTACGATTCAGCATCTGGACCGGGCAGTTGCCGCGACGGTGCAGCCAGATGAACTGATCTCCACGACTATTGGTAGCGCCAACTACGACCCTTCTGTGGTGCCTATCGATCGGCCGTCCGAACTGTTCGACGACGCCGTTGCGACCGTGGATGGCAAAGAATGGGTGGGAAGTGCTCTGAGCACCGGGAGCACGCACACGGTCCTGCGGGTGGAGGAACTGCCTTCTACCGAAGAAACGGCTATGGTCGGTTCAGCGCTCGAACACAACCCGCTATTTCCGGAACGTACCAGTGTCATTTTTAGCAAAGCCCTTGATCCCATGACCCTCCAAATCCGTATCTGGGAACGTGGAGTCGGAGAAACGCTGGGTTGCGGAACCGGCAGTTCGGCAGCCGCGGCCGACCACCTGCGAAGGACCGGTGGAGGAGGAGTCGTTACAGTCCAGAATCCAGGCGGCACAATTCAGGTGGAGATGGCAGACTGGAGATCTTCGATCACCATTTCAGGCTTCGCGGAAGAAACGTACCGCGGTCATTTTCAGCTATAAAAAATGCCTCCTACCGGAGTAGGAGGCGATCGATGGACCAGTGTCTTCCCGATCTAACGTCGGGCTGCGCGTCCTTGGCCAGTGATCCTAGCTTCCGGCGCGTTGTCGTCGAAGGAAAGTGGGAATGTCGAGGTCGATTTCGTCCAGGCCGATAGTATTCGGCACGGACGGGGTCGCCGCATCTGCTTTCGCCGTGGGCTCCTCAGGAAGAATCGCAGGCTTGGGCTGATAGAACACTTCGGCATTGCGAGCGACGGTTGTGGCTGGCTCCATCCCTGCGGCTAGAAGCGTGATCTGGACTTCGCTGTCGCCGGTGTCCTTCATCACGTGGCCCATGATGATGTCGGCATCTTCGGCATCCGCGAACTGGAGAATATATTCCATCGCCTCGTGAGCTTCTCCGATGCTGAAGTCGGAGCCAGCGGTGATATTGATGAGCAGGCGCTTGGCCCCCTGGATGTTGGTTTCCAAGAGTGGCGATGTCGCCGCATGCTGCGCTGCCATGCGGGCTCTTTGGTCTCCCATCCCTCGCCCAAGCCCCATCAGGGCGACGCCCGCGTTGCTCATCACGGAGCGCACGTCAGCAAAGTCGACGTTGATGATGCCGGGGAGGAGGATGATGTCCGAAATGCCCTGCACACCCTGTCGAAGAACATCGTCCGCTGCGGCGAACGCCTGCTGCATGGTGGTCTTCTTTTCCACGAAACCGATGAGTCGGTCGTTAGGAACAGTGATGAGCGTATCGACGTGATCCTGAAGTCGGCTGGCGCCCTCTTCAGCCAATCGCTTTCGGCGCGGACCCTCAAACAGAAATGGCTTGGTGACGACGCCCACAGTCAGGATGCCCATCTTCTTGGCCATTTCCGCCACCACGGGAGCAGCACCGGTACCAGTTCCGCCGCCCATTCCCGAGGTGATGAAGATCATGTCCGCTCCTTCGAGCTCGGCCATGATTGCCTTCTCGCTCTCTTCGGCCGCGGCCCGACCCTTTTCGGGATCGCCTCCGGCTCCGAGACCGCGAGTGAGACCCTCGCCAAGTTGAAGCTTGACCGGAGCTTTCGACTGAGCCAAAGCTTGTGCGTCTGTATTCATCGCGACAAACTGAACTCCGGCCACGCCTTCGGCGATCATGCGGTTCACCGCATTGCTTCCACCGCCGCCAATCCCGAGGACTTTAATGGTTGCTTGATTCTCAAAAAGATTCTCTGGTCTCATTCGTTGCTCCAAGTAGGCAGCCCCATCTGGACTGTTGGATTCAAGGACGCTGCGTTGACCTCAAAAGCCGCAGAAAAGGAAGTGATGTGGATAAGTTTTGCGAGGCTAGTGCAGACGCTCTACCGAATACCGGGCAAGACCTTCGAGCAAGTCGCTCCGAATACCCGCCCTTGACAATGCAGATAGCGCTTTTTCGACCGACTGGCTGGCCAGTCGCTGACTTTCCTCCACTCCATAGAGTGAAGGGAAAGTCGCCTTGGATCGCTCTCGATCTGACC
>JAFAFM010000016.1 GCA_023423495.1 Armatimonadota bacterium | reverse complement strand
CCTGTATGACACAGCTGTTCCAACACATCCCAAAGAAATAATGGGAAACGAAATCAAAAGTGACACGTCTAAGCCCTGAAAACCGGTATTTCACTCAGATTCGTGGTGGGTCTGTATGAAAACAAGTAAAAACGTTCGAAAAGAACTGGAGTAGGCCTACCGAGAATAGGTTAAAGAGGTCTAAACTAGGAGAGGTGCCATGGGAAGGCTAAATTGGAAGAAGGTCGGTTGTTTTGCGATTTGCTCTATGCCAATCGTAGCGACCGCCCAAGTGCCTCTTAACATCAATTCCCAGGATCCCAATGCTCCGGCAAACGTAGCTGGCGGAACCGCCGCCCTCGACCTTATCACTGCACGCGCAAATACTCCAGGTGTTCCCCTTAAACACGGCAACGTCATTGCCGGCTCGGAAAGAGTTCAACTTGGCAACGCCGTCCTAAAGCGGGGCGAAGACTATTCGATGGACTACGCATCCGGCGTGGTGTACATCCGGCGAGCCATGAAGGTGGGCGAGACCGTAACGGTGTCGTACCGCTATGACAAAAACGCCAAAGCTCAACCTTCCAGCGGCCTGAATCTGAATGGGGTTGCAGGGTTCAAATACGATATTGCTCCTGGAGCGCTAAGCATGGTGCTCGGTTTCGGAATGACGGAGCGGACGGCTGACGGCCAAGTCATTTCCACAAACCTTTTTGGATTCAATAACTCCTTCGACCTGGGCAACAAGGGTTTGCTGAAGGGCGTGATGTTCTTCGGCGATCGTCAAAAGGTCGATGCCAATTCCTTGATCGAGGCAGAGAAGGCGGGCACCAAGGTCGATGAAGGGAAATCACACCTCATCGCCCAAAACTTGGAATCCAATTTCATGGGCGGCAAAATCACTGCCGACTACCAAGACGTCTCCAAGAATTTCAAAGGCTTTGCCGCAGCCGCAGATGCCGGATACAACGCGCAGCAGCTAGAGAAAGAGCGCGGGTTGACTCGCCTCGGTTTCGGAATGAAGGACTTGAAGGTTGGCGCGATCGGATTTGGCGCCAGCGTAAGGTCGGTAGCAGACGGGCAGTCCGGGATTGACTGGCGCTCGCTGAGCTTCAACACGGGCGGGCTAAAGGTCGACTGGAACTCTCAGAGAGTCGACAGCGACTTCAAGCGCTTTAATGATCTCGCCGAAGCGGATCGAGCCCAGCTTCAAAAGGAAGTTGGCATGGCCCGCGAAAACCTCAATCTGGGCTTTGCGTTCGGGCCCAAGCAAGGCGGTTTGTCCTTTAAGACCACGAGCATTGAGGATATGCGGGCTGGGAATGGAATCGAGCGCCGGGAACTCGCCCTCGATACTTCCAAGATAAAGTTCAGCCTGATCGACCAAGAAGTGGATAGCTCATTCACTCGGATGGGCAGCCTCAAGGGCGACGAGCAGGCGCTGTTCGGCCGCGAATTGGGATTGAAGCGGCAGTGGATGGCCATGGAAGCCGCGCTCTTGGGCAAAGACTTCCAAGCGATCAAGTTTGCGCAGAGCATCATTGAGTCCAAAGGCGGTTCCTTCAAGTCGCAGGACATTTCCGCCGGCGGCAAGGGTTGGAGCTTAGAGCACTCCTCGCGATCTTTCGACTCTAACTACACAGGTTTTGCACCACTTAACGCAACGGCAGAAGGTGACGCGAACATCAATGCGATCGCAAATATGTACGGTGCTGGCACCAAGCCGAACATCGGGGCAGAGCGCGGCTGGCTTCTGAAGTCGAATGGTATCGACCGCACGATGACGCGGGTCACGGCGGAGCCATTCAAGAATTGGAAGTTCAGCTTCGACACGCTGCAGCTCTCCGGCCAGAAGGATGCGGGATCCGTTGATACGCTCGGCATCTCCTCGAAGGACTTTGACCTCAAGTACCGAAAGCAGAGTCTCGGCAAAGATTTTGGCGAGCTGTTCTCCCTGATGGAGTTTGAGCGACAGCGGCTCGGCACAATCGCTGGCTTGGAGCGAGCAGACCTCGCCCTGAACATGAATCTCAAGGGCGGCAAGCTCGCCTATAGCCAGATGGATGCCGACTCGCCGGACGGTGGGGTCTCGCGCAAGCAGTTTAACTACCAGGACAACAAGCTGCAGGTTTCTGCCAACGCTCGGGAAGTCGACCCTGGTTTCGCCAATGCAAACCAATTGGTCGACCCGGAAAAGGATCTACTGAATCAGCTTCGTGGATTTGACCAGCGAGACGTTCGCGTCAAGTGGCAACTCTTGCCCTCACTGAGCGTGGACTTCTATGACTACGTTGCCAAAGCTGACGCAATCGAGCGAAACGATCATATTCAGAACATGATTCTGAACTGGAAGCCGAACAAGAACACGCAGTTCGGTTACGTGAAGCTGCAAAACAACAGCAACGACCCAATGAGCACGCTCTTCGCCAACCTGACGGAGAAGATGTCGTTGTACCAAAACATGGGCAAGTACGGCACGATTCAGCTTTTCAATGAGAGGCAGGACTTCGATGGCCGGAATACCGACCTGCCAGATTTCCGACGTCAGTACCTGGCCTACGAAACATCGCTCAACGCGACTACCAAGCTGCGAACTGAGCAAACGCGGACGGATTTCGACAACGGACAGAAAGAAGACATTAGTGCGAACACGGTTAGCACCAACCTCAACAAGCGTTTGGGAGTTAGCGTCACGGAGCGGAAGATCGACCGCAATGGCGACGAGCGAGACGAGAGCAACCGAAACTACGGTTTCTGGTTCGATCTTGGTAATGGATTGCAGATTGCGTACGGCTATGCCCGACAGTTGAACGGCGACAACGGGCTTACGCAGCAGAATTTCACGGTTGGTCAGACTGCGGGCCTAGTAAACCCAGAGCAAGCTGGTGGCACAGGTCAGGCGACCCTTGGCAATCTCAAGCTTGGTGGCGGCTACGGCGAAAGATCATGGGATGGCAGCACGGAGCGCACCCAGTCCTTCAGCAAGATGTCCATCGGCACCAACAAGCCATTCAAATTTGGGTTCCTGAATGATATTCAGATGAACTTCGGGGTGGACACGGCGGCGGACTATAGCAAATGGATCCGAGAGAACAAGATGTTCAACTTCTCGGCCAAGATTGGTTCAAATTCCCTGGGTTACAGCTACCTTGGACAGATGTTCACGAACGGCTTTAGAGCAGTTGACCGAACATTCTCGTTCGCAACGGATCAATCGGACAAGCGCTGGCTGAAGGGAAGCATTTATTACAAGGTTCGAACGTTGCCGTGGGACGACCAGGTCATGATTCGGAACTTTAACGTGACCGCCAAGCCCAACAAGAATTTCGAGTTGACTCACCAGTTCCTCACCAACCCGGAGCAGGCAAAGAGCGATGCGATCCTCGGCTCAGTTCCATCTCCGGAGCGGCACAACGTTTGGAAGTTGGATTACAAGGCTCCGAGCGGCTTTACGATCGGTGGCGAGTGGCGCGAGATGCGCAACGACCAGAACAACGGTCTTCGACGAACGGCCGGCTTGAATGTGAGCTTGTTCGAGAAGTCTGGATCGCCACTAAAGTTGTACTACGGGCTTGAGGAAGTCAATGGCGCTGGCCTCAACCGACAACTGACCAGTCGATACAGCATCCAATACGACCAGAAAGCGGGTCCCAACCAAAGCTTCAGTTTCTTCCTTGGAAACCTGAGCTATCGGTACAACATCGCGGATGGCTTTAAGAAGGACAACTGGTCGCTGCGCATGGACTACTCGCTGCGCTTCTAATCGGTATCCTCCTCACTAATGGAAATCGTGCCTTACGGCGGTTGGCAGCGCTGCGCCCGAATCGTCGCCGGAAACGCTGAAGCAATCATTACCCTCGAAGTTGGGCCCCGGATCATCCGCTATGGATTTGTGGAGGGACCAAATATGTTGGTTGAGTATGCAAAGGACATGGGGAAGTCCGGCGGGGAAGAGTACAAGAGCTACGGCGGGCACAGGCTCTGGATTGCCCCAGAAGAGGACCCAAAAACGCTCCACCCTGACAATGGGCCAGTCGAGGCATTCGAAGAGGATGGGTGGCTTGTGTTTCGTGCATCCGCTGAGAAGTGGCACATACAGAAAGAGATTCGAATTAAAGCAGTCGGCGAAGCTCTCTGCATCGAGCACCGCATCTACAACAATGGTGTCTATGCCGTTGAGTTGGCGCCCTGGGCTCTAACTGTGATGGCTCCAGGTGGGGAGTGCCTCTTTCCTCAGGCACCACATATCCCGCATAGCGAGAAAGTGTTGCCCGCCAGACCGCTTGTCCTTTGGCACTACACAGACATGACCGACTCCCGGTGGACGTGGGGCAAAAGAGTCGTCCGGCTGAGGCAAGATGCAACTCGCGGTTCTCAAAAGGTTGGCACCTTTGTCGACCAGGGCTATGCAGCCTATGCAAATTTCAGCTTGCTCTTCCTAAAGCGGTTTGGCGCCGAGAGTGATTACGTTTATCCCGATGGCGGGTGTAACTTTGAAACCTTCGCTAGAGAGGACATGCTCGAGGTCGAGAGTCTTGGCCCCATGGAGACCATTCCACCGGGCGACTATGCTTCGCATTCCGAGACTTGGTACCTCATCCCTGGTGTACAGGTGCCAACGGAAGATGAGGCGTGCGCAAGTTGGCTCGAGGATATTGCGGAATCCCGCCCGCTTGTTGGTTAGTTGGAACCCAGGAGGTAGGGCTCCGGCACAGTCCATTTCCCCTGAATCACCTTCCGACGTGGATCCCAATCCACGATGGCCGCGGTCGGCGGTAGGGTTACACTCGTCCCGGCGACAGTAATAAAGTGGTTACCGCCAGGATGTCGGGCCGCCCCGTCTTTTTTGAATTGCCCCGATGCCGTATTCGGGTATGCCAAGCGAGACACCGCGCTGATCGCTTCTGAACCGAGGCGGTTTCCGGTGTTCCACGTGATGATGAATCCATCGCGCAGGCGCTGTCCTTCTGGACCCTTGATGGGAAATGGGTTGAAGGCGTCGATGGTGGTCGAACTGGAAGTTTCACCCACAAGTATCGAGGACTCGGGGTTTGAGATCGAGCTTATCGCCATACCGCCCATGGGCAAATACATCCCGTAAGAGACGTGCATCAACTTGCCCGTGCCGGAGTCGTGATCGAGGAAGCAATCTTCCTCCGAAGCTTTCGGACACTTTAAGCTTGTATCCCGTTTCATATGGGGGTGGATCAGGTTCGCCCAGGTGTAAACGCCACCATCGCGTTCCACGTACGGAGTCACGCCATCCATGGTTACATAAGCCGGCGGAAGCCGATCGTTGTTTTCAGCGGCATAAAGCATGATCGCCTTCGAAATCGCCTGCATATTCCGCTTGCAGAGGTAAGAGTCGCTATTTTCCTTAAGGACGAAGTAAACAGGGCTTAGCAGAACGGCGAGCAAGATCAGAGCGATGAGGAAAACTTTGATGTCCTTCTTGCTGATGTACTGGCTTTTAGGTTGTTCGTCGGTCCGCTCTAAGTCTTGGGGTGCTTGGCTCAAATCGTTTCCTCGTATCTCTCAACCCGACGCCGACAAGGAATGGTTCCTTAAGCTTCTTTTGGACCCTCATCGTGCGGAAAGGCAACGCGGAAGGTGGATCCGACGCCGATCTCGCTATCGATTTCCACGACCGCGTTGTGGGTCGCCGCCAGTTCCATCACGATCTTTGTGCCCCATCCGGAACCGCCGCCTTTGTCCCACTGGCTGCGCGCAGTACCCTTAAGAATTCTCTCTGCGACTTCGGGCGGCATTCCTGGTCCACTGTCTTGGACTTCGATCACATGGCGATTATCTTTGAAGAAGTATCTGACGGTGACTTCTCCGAGAATGATGCCGTCTTCGCTGCCCTCGACATGCGCCTGCCAGTCGTCGGGAATGGTCTCCTTGACGGCCTTGATCGCGTTACCGACGAGGTTTTGAACAATTCGGAATAAGTACAGTTCGTCGTGATAAAGGGGCGGGGCGTCCTCTTGGATTTCGTAGAGGAGAGCCACGTGATTTTTACGCCCTTCCGTCTCGAGATAGGCCGCACTGGTTTGGATGGTCTCGGCAAGCGGCGCGAGAACCTTTTCGGGCCGCAGAGACCGGCCTGCGGACAAGTCGCTAATGAGGCGGGAGTATCCGACAATTCGGTCAACGGACTTCTGGATGTCCACAAACATTCCGTCGAGCGTCTCGACATACATCGACACGGATTCGTCGACGTCCGCGTCTTTCAGGTGATCCTTCAAACCACCCATGGCGAGTTCGCTGAAACTTAAGTTGGCGTACAGACTCGCGGCAAGGTTGCCGATGTCGTGGCTCACTTTGCCCATACCAAGCAAGCTGGAAGCCCGTGTGGATTCTTCAAGCAAGCGGGAGTTCGCATAGGCCATCGCGGAAACTGCCGCGACGGTTTCCAGAACCGCGGTGTCGGCCTCGGTAAAGGAGCCATCGTTCTTATTGAGGATTTGAACGACACCAATAGGAGTTTCGTCTTCCATCGCCAACGGACAGGCGATCATGTTTCGAAGAACGACGCCGGTTGCCTGCTCGAAGTCGCTGAGTTCGGGCCGCGCAGGGAAGTCTTTGGACACCGTCTGCTTGGTCTGGAACGCTTGGCCCGCTACCCCGTAGTCATCCGGGATGTCTTTTACCGGAAGCTTGTCGGAAACCGACTCCGGAATAACGTGCTGGAAACGAAGACGCTGTTGCCCGGGCTCATGAACGTAAATGGTTCCGCCCGAAGCGCCCACCGCCTCCACGCAGAGTTGGAGGACTTCTTTAAGGAGCTTATCAAACTGCCCAGTACTGGCCAGCTTCCTTGTGGCAATTTGTACGGCCTGAATCAGCCGTGCATTGGTTTCCATTCGACCGGGAGTTTACTTGAAGGACCCGTCTAGCCGAACCTTCCTGATATGTAATCTTCCGTTTCTTTGCGTTGGGGAAACAGGAAGATATCCGCAGTATTGTTCACTTCCACCAGATTTCCGAGCATAAAGAAAGCCGTCGTGTCGCTCGCTCTCTGGGCTTGCTGCATGTTGTGAGTCACGATTACAATCGTATAGTCGTGCTTCAACTCATCCATTAAATCCTCGATTCGGCTGGTTGCGATCGGGTCGAGGGC